>CANHGC010000114.1 GCA_947460045.1 Bacteroidota bacterium
GCAATGACGGGTTGAATTCGGTGATTTCAATGCATTGGGTTTTGCTGTTTGATGCGAACGTTTGTATCAACTGCTTGGCTTGGGCTACCGTTAAACCGCCATCAACGGGGGTACCAGTGGCCATTGAGATGCTGGGGTCCATGCTATCAACATCAAAACTCACATACAAGTACTTGCAGTGCGCCAATTGCGCCAAAACGTGAGCGATACAACTTTCGATGCCTTCTTGATTGATTTGCTCTGGCTGTATGCTGCAGATATTGAGTCTTTCCACCAACGCGGCCTCGGCAGGTTCAAAGTCTCTCACTCCTATGAAAGCAATGTTACTGCTGGGTGCTGCATTGCCCATCCCTTTGATGCTTTTGATGTTTTCCCATAAAAGGGCTTCGTCTGGCGTGATCGCTTGTTCCTGACATTCGGTATTGTTGTCGTCGATCAAAGCATTTACCGCCATTCCGTGGCTGTTTCCCGATGGGGTTGTATAGGGCGAATGGAGGTCGTAATGCGCATCAATCCAAATCACACCCACTTCTTCAGCGGGGTGTACTTGACACAAACCACTCACGCCACCAATGCCATTGCTATGATCGGCGGTGAGCAAAAGGCAATTGTACCCAGAATTTAGTTGGTGGGCGACTTTGTTGGCGAACAACGTTTGATGGTCCAACAATTGCATGCCATTTTTCAAATGGGATTTCAGCGATGGATGATCCGAAGCTATATGGGTGTTTGATGTAGATTCTGAGGGTAAATGTTGGCCGTTGGGAACTTGTACGATGGGGGTGTTGGTGAGCCATCCTGCGCGGGTTTCACTGAGGGTGTCAATGACGTATTGAGGTCCTTTGCTGGTGCCTCTTTTGCCTGCTCCGTATTCCCATTCCGACGTAATAATGCACGTGCTTTTTTCTTTCATAACTGTTCACGGAGGTTCGTATTCTTGCAATATAGTAAATAATTTTCAGATGCAAATTCAACGTTTCCGCTGCCAAACAAAGTATGCACCTTGGCTATCGATCAAATTGAATTGATATCGAAAGTACCGGTCTGCCTGGTAATTGCACTTGGTAATGAGGCGGGCGTCTTGCTTGTGGTTGACGTCTTTGATCCAAATTCGTTTGCCCGTTTGAATGGGGTAGGCTTGGTTTTTGGTTCGATTTAAAACGAATGTATCTGTGAGCCATGGACCTTTGAAATCATCGGGGGCAAGTCTGCCATGGTAGTACACAGAAAATGATTTGAACCCTTGCGTTTCGAGGTGATGCGTGATTTTCACTTGCGATTTTACTGTGCTCACCAATTCGTTTTGAAGCAGTTTTTCGGCAGGAGGCAGCAAAAAGAAATAGGTGCTGAGCGCAACCAAAGAAAATCCCATGAACAGTTTTCCTGGGTGCCAATCTGAGACTAGGAAGTTCTTTACAATCCAAGGGAACACCAAAACAACCATTAAGGTGGCGGGTATCAATGCGGTCCAGTGCCAGGCATCGTGCTGGAAAATCAAACCGCGAGAAAAATCATCGAGATATTGATTCGCCCATGTGGGGATGTTGTCTCTGCCGAACACCAAAGGCAGGGCAATGAATGCAGCGAGCAAACCCAATGCTGAGATGAGCAAAAACAATTTTTGAATCAAGTAGTTTTGACTCCGTTGGGTGTGCACCAAATAGGCGTGGTAACCGGCGAAATAGGTGAGGGGGAACCAACACAAGCTGCTGTAATGGATAATTTTGGTGGTTACGATGCTGAAAATGATCAAAACAACCCAGAACAGGATTCTTTGTATGGCGTGCCAACTTTCGATGTGATGGTCTTCATCGCCCCGTTGGAAAAGGTATGGCAAGGCAAGCGCAGACGATGGGAAACAGAGAAACAGCAACACCACAACGTGATAAAACCAAGGTTGATTGTGCCATGCAATTTGACCTTGTACGAGTTCCAATTGGTATCGAATGAAGGACTCAAAGAATTGAGCGCCCAAATGTTGGTAGATGCTGAGGATCCACCCGCCGAGAACGAGCAGCAATCCCAATAGGGCGATGAAAATCCTGGTGGAAATGATGTCGTGCCAACGGCCCCTGTACGCCGTAGCGATCAATGTAACCAATCCAACAATCAACAACGCCGCTTGTCCTTTGGTGAGGATGGCCAAACCCAAAAACACGCCCACCATCAAATAGTGCCAATGGGGTCTTGTGTTTTCCGATTCACAGCGGGTGATGCGGTACCAGTGCCATATCGATAAGAAAATGAATAGGTTGAATATTGGGTCGATGATGCCGAGTTTGAAATATAGCATCGGAGCGAAGGTGAAGGCCATCGCCAAGGCCCAAAAGACGCCGAGGGCTCTTTTTTCGAGGTAGCAACCGATGTGATAGGCCAGATTTACGGTTACAATGCCAGCCAAAGCATTTGGCAAGCGAAAGACCCAGGTATGTTCGCCAAAAAGTGATACGAGGAAGGCCTGAATCCAAATGAACAAAGGGGGTTTCTCCCAAAAGGGTTCAAAAGCAACTTGTACGTAATACCAGTTGTTACTGAGGTTCATCTCGCGGGCCGATTCGGCAAAATTGAGTTCGTCCCAATCAAACAATGGTGTAACGCCCAACCCGGGTAAAAACAAGAGCATAGCCAATGCCGTGATGGTGATATGAACCTTGATTTTATTCATGGATGTTGAGTTTTGTGCCCATACGATGGCCGAATTGAAGAAATAGCAATGCCAATGTACCACCGCCGCATACATCGATCAAAGAATGCTGTGCCAAATACATTCTGGCGTATCCTGTGCCGATGGCAATCATCGCCAAGAACAAATAAACAAAGCGCTTTCCTTTGAATGATTTGGGGTAACAAATGGCAAGCAGCCCCATGGTGAAAAATCCCACAGCGGTATGTCCGGAAGGGAAGGCTTGCCAATGATGAATATCAAGGTCTGGAATGCGCCGAACCAAATTGGCGTTGATTTCGATGGGGCGGGGTGCATTGATCCATGATTTGATGCCTGCCACGGAAAGGGCTTGTAGGCCGAGTAAAACCGACATCCAAAGTCCGCGTTTCCAATCGATGATGATGGCCACGGAAAGTGCCACGACGATGAGGGTCCATTCGGCCAACCAAGAAAAGTGGATAAAAAATTGATCCATGAAAAAAGGGCCAGAATGGTTGGCGAACCAAGTGAAGGGCATGTTGAAACCCAATGCCACGGCGGTCCAGCCAATAATTAAGGCAAATCCTGTTAAGAAAAAGTAACCGCGGGCCAACATGTTCCATACAAAGATAATTACTTCACAACGCTGAAACATTTTGATATTCACGATAAATTGTTTTTTTTGCGTAAACTCTTCGTTGAGTAATTGATTATTAATGCCTATGACTTCTACCAAAGCAACCCGAAACAAGTTGGAATTGGAGTACCCGATGCGGTCTTCATCCAACATATTATTTCAATACATTTCCAATCCTTCAGGTTTGCAGAGCTGGTTTGCCGATCACGTAGGCGTTCAAGGCGGTGACAAATACAAATTCAAATGGGATGATGGTACAGAAACCAATGCCCTTTTGATCAAATCGGTGAATGGGAAATATGTGAGATTTCGGATTGTTGAGGCCGAAGACACAGAAGAGTACTTGGAGTTTCGCGTTGCGCAAGATGCCATCACGGGCGACATCGATCTGGTGATCACTGAATTTGTGAATGCAGGCGATGAGGAAAATACCGCTGCCATTTGGGATGCAGCCGTGGATACTTTGAAATATACAATCGGGGGTTGATTGAACTTGGCTTTCGGCCTAGTTAATCGTTTTGTAATTCGGAAATGGCCAAATAGGTCAACAATCCGCAACCTTGCTCCAACGCATCTTCGTCGGCATCAAAGCTGGGGTGATGCACACTGAAGGTGGTTCTTTTGGCTTCGTTTCTTGTTCCCAATCGATAAAAGCAACTCGGTACGGCTTGTGAGAAGTAAGAAAAATCCTCAGCTGCCATCCAAATGCCCAAATCTTCTACGTGTTCATCGCCCAGAAAATCTTTCGCTTGAGACTGTAAGCGATGGGTGAGCGCTTCGTGATTCTTTAAGAAGGGGTATCCTCTTTTGATCACAAAATCAACCTGTCCGCCCATGCCTTCCACCAAACCTTTGGCGATGGATAACATTTTTTCGTGGGCTTCACTGCGCCACGCTTCATCCAACGTTCTGAAAGTGCCCTCAATTTTTACTTCATTGGGGATCACGTTGGTTGCGCCCTGGGCGATGACTTTTCCAAACGACAATACCGATGGGATGGCTGGATTTGCCACGCGAGACACTACTTGTTGAAGGGCAACGATCAAATGGGCCGAAATCAACACAGGGTCTATGTTGAAATGGGGCATCGCACCATGTCCGCCCTTCCCCGTAACTGTGATATAAATTTCATCGGTGCTGGCCATGTACAACCCTGGTCGAAATCCCGTATTTCCGGTTACGATACCGGGCATCACGTGCTGACCAATCATTATATCAACCTTTGGGTTTTCCAAAACACCTTCTTCGATCATGAGTGAAGCACCGCCGGGCAATTTCTCTTCGCCGGGCTGGAAAATTAGCTTTACACTGCCTTCAAACTGGTCTTTGATTTCAGTGAGCAATCGGGCCGCGCCCAAAAGACTGGTGGTGTGAACATCGTGCCCGCAAGCGTGCATCACGCCTTCTTTTTTGCTGCGATAGGGCCTGCCGTCATTTACCTCAACAATGGGCAAAGCATCCATATCGGCACGCAAACCAACCACTTTCTTTTCAGGGTTTCTTCCTTCGATGATGGCCACCACGCCAGTGTTCGCAAAACGCTTGGTTTTCAAGCCCAACGAATGCAGTTCTTTCTCTACCAAGGCAGCGGTTTCATGTTCTTGAAACGACAGTTCAGGATTTTCGTGAATGTGTCTGCGGATGCCGATCAATTCGGGCAAAATCTCATTTGATCGCTGTTGAATGTGTTTCTTGATATCCATGTTGGAATTGTTCGCTGAGATGAAGTACTTTGCAAATCTAATGGTTTCAACGTTTTGTTGAATCAACTGAAATTACAAAGATATGATCGCCCCAAGTTCCATAGACCAACTGATTAATTCGGTGCACATTGAAGACGTGGTGGGCGACTATGTTTCTCTGAAGCGGTCGGGTTCCCGGTACAAAGGTTGCTGTCCGTTTCACGACGAAAAAACGCCTTCGTTTGTGGTTTCTCCCACGATGGGGATTTACAAGTGTTTCGGCTGTCAGAAGGGCGGCAATGCCATTCAATTTGTGATGGACATTGAGAATCTCAACTTTGTTGAGGCGGCCAAATCCCTGGCGAAGCGGTACAACATCGAATTGATTGAAACGAATGTGGAAAATCAGGATGTGTACCAGGAAGCTCAACGACAGAAGGAATCGATGCAAGCGGCGGTGGACTATGCGCAGCAATTTTTTTCCGATCAATTGTTTAACACGGAAGAGGGTAAATCGATCGGTTTGCCTTACTTCAAGGAGCGCGGTTTTACCGTGGATACCATTAAGAAATGGGGTTTGGGATACAGCCCTGAAAGTTGGGAAGCCCTAGCAAAAGCGAGTCACAACAAAGGGTATCATTCCGATGTGATGGTGAAGGCGGGGTTGTTGAAAGTTCGCGATAACGGCACGCACTACGATTTGTTTCGATACCGGGTGATGTTCAGCATCTTCGCCGTGACCGGAAAAGTGATTGGTTTTGCTGGGCGGAAGATGAGCTCCACGGATCCATCGCCCAAATACGTCAATTCCCCTGAAACGGAGTTGTACAAGAAAAGTGATGTACTCTTTGGGATGTTCCAAGCGAAGAACGCCGTGAAAAAGTTGGACAAGGTGTACATGACAGAGGGTTATACCGATGTGATTACCCTACACCAATCGGGCATTGAAAACGCGGTGGCGAGTTCGGGAACGGCCTTAACGCCCGGACAGATTAAACTACTCAAACGATTTAC
>CANHGC010000115.1 GCA_947460045.1 Bacteroidota bacterium
AAATCGCTGCTGCAACAACAACGAATGCGCCAGCAAATGCTTGTTTGTCATCGATTCCGGATTGCGTTGCAACAATTGTCGATAAATGTTCTCCGCCTCCCGATACCGCTTTGTTCTCATCGCCGCCGCCGCTTGGGCCTCCGGACTCACAGCATCGTCGAAATCCTGTGCCATCAATCCACCGCTCACCATCATCAATGTAATCAAGAATATCTTACGCATGCTTCGAATGTAACAACAATTCATCAAATTTGTAACGCTGTTAACGATGCGATATTCTTCCAAAGCACCCCGTTTTTTTCAATTTCTACGGCGCTCCATCTTCCTGGGGCTGTTGCTCTTAGTATCACTGAACAGCTGTAAACAGGGCGCGCAGCCATGGCAATCGTTTGGAGAAATTGCCACAGAAACCCGCGAACTGCCTGATTTTAAGAAAATTACCGCCTCGCACAACATCCAGTTGTTTGTCACCCAAGATACCGCCGCCCCACAAAGCATTCGCATCACCTACGGCAAAAACACCCTCAAAGGCATCGTAACCGAAGTGAAAAATGGCGAACTCAACATCAACGATCTCAACAAAGGAAAATGGCTACGCAACCTCAACGTGGCACCCATTTGCACCCTCAACGTACACAACATCCAAGCCATTCACCTCGAAGGAAATGCCAAATTAACCTGTATCGATACCCTCCGAACGCCCGCCTTGAAGTTCACCGTGAACAGCGTGGAAGAACAAAACCTCAAGATTTTCTGCGGCCAACTCTATGGAGGTATCAGCAATTCTGGACAAGTGATTGCGAGCGGACAGGCAACCATCTTTTCGTGGAGTTGTGAAAAAGGCAGCGGGTTGAACGCCCAACATTTGCGCAGCGATGACGTGTATATCCGACATTTTACCGTCAAAGACATTTTCGTGAATCCCAGCAAACAGTTCGAAGCCTACGCCTACAACAGCGGCAACATTTATTACTTCACAGCGCCCACCTACAAGTTTCAAATCACCGAACAAGGCAGTGGCAAAGTTCTCCCATACAAACCATGACCCTCGGCGGATACTACCTCGAATTTCCCGCGTCTTACGCGCTCATTGCTGCATTCACGCTCATATTTTTTGCGGGTTTAAACGATACCAACATCGCCTACAAAGGGATGCTCAGCACTTACAACATCAAGCACAAAAAGGAACTCTACCGATTGCTCAGCAGCGGCTTCATACACGGTTCATGGATACACTTGCTGCTCAATGGCTTGGGCATTTACTTCTTCGGCACACTGGTAGAAAGCCTCGCGGGTTCCACTCTCATGCTGTTCATTTTCATAAGCTCAGTGCTGGTGGGCGGTTTGTACGCTTGGTTATTGCGCAGGCAAGATGTTGATTATCAAGCCGTTGGCGCTTCCGGCGGGGTGATGGGCTTGCTCATGTGCGCAGTGATGTGGTACGATGGCATTCAGCTGGGGTTGTTTTTGATCCCCATCGCCATTCCCGGTTGGTTGTTTGTAATCCTTTTTAACATTGGGTCGATTGTGATGACGCAAACTGCCGACAGGCAGCGGATTTCTCATGAAGGACATTTGGGCGGGGCGATGATGGGCGGAATCATCGGTTACGTATTTTCACCGCAAGTGCCCTGGACCCACGGATGGTATGCGTTTTGGTTGGGCACTGTCCCAATATTACTCTTCGCGATCCTCCATGTGCTGAAACCGAAATGGTTTAAGTAAATCCCGGAACGGTTCAAGTAAGCCCCGACTTGCTTTAAGTAAACTCCGAATTCTTACAAGCAAGCCCTAAATAATGTAAGTAAACTCCTAAATGGTCTAAGTAAGCCCCGAATTGACTTAAGTAAACTCCCAAATGGTTTAAGTAAACCCCATTGGGTACAATCAACCCCGAAATTTTACCTAAAAAAAAGGCCCCGGCAACTGCGTTGCCGGGGCCTGAGTGCCCAGTACTGGATTCGAACCAGCACGACCTTACGATCACCACCCCCTCAAGATGGCGTGTCTACCAATTTCACCAACTGGGCAATTATTCCCCATCTATCAAAATTGGTGCCCAGAACAGGACTCGAACCTGCACACCTCGCGGCGCTGCCACCTGAAAGCAGTGCGTCTACCAATTTCGCCATCTGGGCTTTACAAAGAACGGGGTGCAAATATACAAAAAATCGCAGACTTTCTCAATGGAACTGCGCGTTTCCGCAGCCCACCTTCAATCGCTACAATTACAAAATCAACATGGCATCGCCATAACACAAGAAACGATATCCTTCTTTCATCGCCTCTTGATACACCTCCGTCATGAACTTATGGTCTGTATACGCACACGCCATCATGAACAATGGTGATTCTGGTTGATGCAAATTCGTAATAAACGCATTCGCAATGTGAAACTCCTGTGGCGGAAACAAAAACTTGTCCGTCCAACCCTCACTCGGATTCAACGTGCTCGATGCACTCACGCTGCTTTCCAACGCACGCATCACACTACCACCCACCGCAACTACACGCTTCTTGTTGTCAATCGCCGTATTTACCGCGTCACAAGCCGATTGCTCGATGCGATAGTATTCACTGTCCATCTTGTGCTTCGTCAAATCCTCCACCTCAACCTCTCTGAAAGCGCCCAATCCCAAGTGCAACGTGATTTCCGCAAACTGTATGCCTTTAATATCCATGCGCATTTGCAACTCACGGGTGATGTGCAACTGTGCTGCAGGCGCCGCAACAGCACCCACATTTTTAGCAAACAAACTCTGATACCAAGCCTCATCCTCTTCCTTCACACCACGGGTGATATACTTCGGAATGGGTGTTTCACCCAATTTCTTAATCACAGTGGCAAATTCTTCGTCCGTACCATCGAACAGAAAACGAATGGTTCTGCCACGGCTGGTTGTATTATCAACCACCTCAGCCACCAAATCATCGTCCCCAAAATACAATTTGTTGCCCACACGAATTTTACGCGCTGGATCTACCAAAACATCCCACAAACGCAATTCATGGTTTAGTTCGCGCAACAAAAACACCTCAATCTGTGCGCCTGTTTTCTCCTTCTGACCGTACATGCGGGCCGTGAATACCTTGGTGTTGTTTACCACAAACACATCGTCCTCGTCAAAAATATCCAAGATATCTTTGAAACTGCGGTGCTCTATCCTGCGCTCCTTGCTGTGAACGACCAACAAACGACTGTCGTGGCGAGTAGCCAATGGCTCCTGAGCGATAAACTCCTCAGGTAAATCAAACTTGAATTGAGATAATTTCATTTTTGCAGTATAGTCCCAAATTGGGGCTGCAAATATAATCAGTTTTTAGCAAAACCCGGCGCTACCACCAAGTCCTTGGTTCCATGGGCGTAATCGTAGAATCCACGACCGCTTTTCACGCCCAAATCACCGGCAGTTACCATGTTCACCAACAAGGCACAAGGTGCGTATTTCGGGTTGCCAAAACCATCGTGCAACACGCGCAAAATCGCCAAGCAAACATCCAAACCAATGAAATCAGCCAACTGCAACGGACCCATCGGATGCGCCATACCCAACTTCATGATGGTATCAATCTCTTCCACACCCGCAACGCCTTCATGCAACGAACAAATCGCCTCGTTAATCATGGGCATCAACACACGATTGGCAATAAAGCCAGGATAATCCTGAGTAAGCGCTGGCACTTTACCCAAAGATTTGCTCAATGCCACAATCTCTTCAGTAATCGCCTTGTCGGTTTTAAACCCTTCAATCACCTCCACCAATTTCATCACAGGTACAGGATTCATGAAGTGCATACCAATCACTTTTTCCGGACGTGAAGTCACACTGCCAATTTTCGTGATTGAAATGCTCGATGTATTGCTTGCCAAAACACAGTGTGCCGGCGCCAAGGCATCCAACTGCCTAAAAATATTCAACTTAATTTCGATGTTTTCCGTGGCCGCCTCAACCACCAAATCCGCATTGCTCACGCCATCGGCCATCTGTGTAAACGTCTTGATTCTTGCCAAACTGCCCGCCTTTTGCTCCTCGGTGAGCGTGCCCTTGCCTACCTGCCTGTCCATGTTCTTGGTGATAGTTGCTATCGCCTTGTCCAACATTTCCTGCTTTACATCAATCAAATTCACGGCATATCCGCATTGGGCAAAAACGTGGGCGATGCCATTTCCCATGGTGCCGCCACCTATCACTGCAATTTGTTTCATCGTAAGTGCAAAGTTACGCAATCCCTTCCATTTTGTATAAATTTCACCATTTCTGTGGCCATTTCTGCATCACACCCTAGAATTGACAACTCCACAATACCTTTGCCCTTGAAATGACAGCAAACCCAATTTCGAATCAGTCAACAAACCCATCGCTCAACGCATTGCCCACATTCCCAAAGCTGTTGTTGGCATCCAAATCGCCGCGCCGACATCAACTTCTGCGCGATGCTGGTTTTGATTTTGAATACATCGATATCAACGCCGATGAAGACTACCCCGCCAACCTACCACCACATGAAATCTGTGAATTTTTGGCTCAACACAAATCATTACACCACCAACAACCCATCCAAGAAAAAATCCTTGTTACCGCCGATACCATTGTGTACATCAACAATCAGGTGCTAAACAAACCGGCAAACGCCCAAGAAGCCGCCGAAATGCTCAATGCCCTGAGCAATCAAACCCACACCGTTTATACGGGCGTTTGCCTTCGGAACGACATCCATACGCATACGTTTCATGACAAAACCGAAGTCACATTTCACCCACTCACCAACGCGGAAATCCAGCACTACATCGCAAACTTTGCCCCATTCGACAAAGCCGGTTCTTACGGCGTACAAGATTGGATGGGATACGTGGGCGTGAAGGGAATCCAAGGATGTTTTTACAACGTCATGGGATTCCCCGTAGCCAAATTTTATCGCGAACTCGCCGCGTTTTGTCAGGGCTGAACCAAGCAGCCACCAACCTCAAATACTTCGTCAACGGTAATTAATTCGTAAACGGCAATTACCTCACCAACCTCAATTACTTCACCATCAACGTCAAAGTACCCATGTTCAACGCGCGTTCGGCATTGATCAAACCACCCGTTCTGCTCAAAGTTGGGAAAGACACCTTGGTCTTCTTCGTACCAGGCAACACCACCTTTCCAGGAACCAACTCAACAGACGCTTCCATGATCATCTTCACGTCCTTTGCAGTCAATGAAGGGTTTCTGCTCCATACCAAAGCACAAACACCCGCGCACACCGGCGAAGCCATACTTGTTCCATTGAAATAAGCATATCCATTGTTGGGGATGGTACTGTAAATACTCTGTCCGGGTGCAAACACATCCACATTGTTTTGACCGTAGTTACTAAAATCGGTAGCCAATTTTTTCTTCAATGGTTGAGACGCGCCCACTTCAATCCAGTTGTTAGCCACTACATCGCCACCCAAAGAATCATTGGGATAGTTGGGCGTTACATCGTTGTCCTGTGAACTATTTCCCGCTGCGTGCACCAACAACACATTGTGATCCTGTGCATACAAAATGGCCTCATTCACAACGTCTTTGTCCCACTTATAACCCTTACCAAAACTCATATTGATGATGTTGGCACCATTGTCAACCGCATAACGAATGCCGTTGGCAACGTCTTTATCACGCTCATCACCATCAGGCACCACGCGAATGGCCATGATTTTCACGTTATCAGCCACACCATCCAAGCCAATGCCATTGCCTCTGCTTGCACCAATGATTCCAGCCACGTGCGAACCGTGCGATGCATCTGGACCAGCCACATTGTTGTTGCCATAACCAAATTCACGAGAATCGTTGTAATTATCGCCCACAATCTCACGGGGATTGTAATCCAAATTGTATTGATACTTCACCTGAGCCTCCAAACTGTGGATCATTTCATTCAATGCCGTCTTGAAATTGGCAAATCCCATTCGCTTCACAATAGAAGCCATTTGATTTCTCCT
>CANHGC010000116.1 GCA_947460045.1 Bacteroidota bacterium
ATACATCTATTTGTTTGAATATTAAACAATTAAAATTATTTAAAAAAGACAATAATGGGGTGTTTTGGGGCGTTGGTATTGCAAAAAATTCAGATCTTTTTTTACCCACAATCAGTGGGCCCGGCAAACACATTGTATTCTACAAATCATCAGAAGGATGTGGCAATCAGGTCAGTATTACAGTAGATACTGTCCCAAAAATCGCATTTTCCTCCCCTACTTATTTCTGCAATAAGGATTCGTCTTTTGATTTGGTAGCTAACCCAATCGGAGGTTTATGGACTGGCACTGGCGTTCAAAAAAATACATTGAATCCCAAATTGGCAAAGTCGGGAAATCATCGTTTATACTATTCGTTAAATGTAAATGCTTGTCCGGCCAAAGACAGCCTGCAGGTATATGTTGATTTACCCTTAAGTGTTCAAATTTCGCCAAGTATCGACAGTGCATGTTACGGTGATATACTCACTTTGGAAGCAACGGTGAACGGTGGTTTAATTGCATATCATGAACTGAAATGGTCTCATGGGCAATTGGGTAATAAAACCTATTATACAGCCAAACAAACGGGTGAACTGATTGCAATTGCTCGTGATGGATGCTCAGACCCATCTATGGATACGGCGAGAATATTGGTACATCCACGAATTTGGAGCAAAACGCTCGTGAGTGATTCTGTATGTCGGGGACAGAAAGGTTGGGCATACGTAACATTGGGCTATGGCAATCCGGTAAAGCGGAGTTGGTTTCACGACCCACAATACATGGGTGATACTTTGTTTGCGTTTGCAGATAACAGATATCGAGTGAATTTAACAGATCAAAATACGGGATGCATGGGTGATACCGTCATTGAAATCACTGGATACAAAGCCATCCAGGCTGGTTTTTCCATTCAAAAACAAAACAACGAGAATTGCTTAACCCCTTTAGATGCCAATACGGTATTCTTCAATCAAAGTACAGGCGGAACTTCAGGAACATGGCATTGGGGCGATGGCACGTCAAATCCTTTTGTGCCCAACCAAAATGAAATCCACACATTTGCCGGTACTCAAAGTTCATACAAGTTGATGCTGTCGATTCGAAATGAAGGCAATTGTACAGACACTGCCACTGAAAATATATGCTACAAGGATACGGTGATTTATTACCTCCCAACTGCGTTTACGCCCAATGGCGATGGAATCAATGATCGTTTGGATTGTGCGTTTTGGGGAACCTCTGAAATTCAGGTGAGAATCATAAATCGTTGGGGCGAAATTGTATTTGAATCAACAGAAAATAACATCACTTGGGATGGCAATTACAATGGAAATCCATGTATGGAAGGTACCTATGCAATGGTCATTGAATTTAAAGGAAATAAGCAAGGCAAACGAATCGCCTATAGCGCTGTCACTTTATTGCGCACGAAGTCGCAGTAATTGTCGAAATTTGCATCATGTTTAGCGCAAGTTGGGTTTTTGGTCTTTGGGGCGATGCATTGCGTGAGCAATTGTTGAATGGTTTTTTTGAAGGTGCGATTAGCTTCGACAAAGACACCCTGTATCTCAGATTTACGAGATTGGATGGCTCTCGATACACCCTTGAAGTGAAATTCATCGATGGTCATATGTTCATTTTAACCAGTGACCGGATCTTCGATCAGAATGATTTAAAAAAAGGCATGGCGCAGTTCAAGGAGATTGAAAATGCACAAATTATGGGTATCAAAAACGACCCAAATGATCGCTGGATTTGTATGGAATTATCTAACAACAATGAACTATGGCTGAAGGGTTTCGGAAAATTTGGCAACGTATTACTTAGAAATAAAATCAACGATGAAACCATTTCTTTGTTTAGATTATCGTTAAAATCCGATTGGGAATTTAAATATCCGATTTTGAGCACGACCCAAACATCAGAGCTCATCGTCAAGGAACCTAAACCAGAGGAGCTTTCGGAATTACACATTAACAGTTGGCCGCTGAGCATCGATGACTTGGTCCAGGCAGAACTGCATTTCATGCGTGATTATTATTTTGAGCGCAACAAGATGCAATTGATAGATGGTTTAGAGAAGAAGATTAAGCATTATAAAAAAATCATCAGCGAATCGCAAAGAAGGCTCAAAGACATTGAAACACGCAGAAGCAATAAAGAATTGGGCGATTTGATTTTGGCTCACTCCCACTCTCTTAAACCGGGTTTAACAAAAGCTTTGGTGACCGATTACTTCACCGACCAAAGAATTTGGATTAAGCTGAATCCAGATTTAAACGCCGCCGACAATGCCAAGAAGTATTACGGAAAAGCCAAAAACGAAGTGATTGAAGTCAAAAAATTGCTTGAACAATTAGAAACTACCGAGACCAATTTGAAGGATTTGGAATTGCAACTTACCGGAGCTCTCGCTTCAACCGATTTCAAATCCTTAAAATCATTTCAAAAGTTGGCGCCGCCAGTTAACAATCAGATCCAAGATACTTTACCCTATCGCCTGGTAGAATTTCAGGGATATCAGATTTGGGTGGGCAAAAACAACAAATCAAATGATCAGATGTTGAAATTGGCGCAGAAAAATGATATGTGGTTGCATGCAAAAGATGTTGCTGGATCACATGTTATCATCAAGAAAAAAGGCAGCATTTACCCTGATTCAGTCATTCAACATGCCGCACAGCTTGCCGCAAGAAATTCCAAGGCCAAAACCCAATCCGTTGTACCAGTAATTGCTGTTTTGAGAAAATTTGTTTCTAAACCCAAAAATGCGGCTTTGGGAGAAGTGAGTGTTCAAAAAGAAGAAATCGTTGACGCTTTTATAGCTTAATTGCGATCAATCAAACCCAGCATTGGTTGAATTTGCAGGTTTGTATTGACCTTTTTCATTTTTCTGAACCTGTGATCTTGTGAATTGGGCATCGTGTTCGTAAAACAACCAAACCCCATTCTCTTCAAGCCAAGGTAAAATAGCCGCTTTTTCCTGCATGGTAACCAAGGGTTGTATGTCGTACCCGATGACATAATTAACCGGCACATGCGCAGCCGCAGGTATCAAATCGGCCATATACATCACCTTGAAATCCTCATGGTGAATGATGGGTGCGATCATACCAAAGGTGTGTCCATTGAATACTTTGATTTCTATTTTATCGGTGATAAAATCTCCCTCTTTCACAAAATTAACTTTGTTGTATTCCATCAACGGCAAAAAATTCTCTGGCAAAAAAGAGGGTTTTTCGCGTGGATTTGGGTTGTTTGCGTGATCCCAGTGCTCTCGGGTTACGTGATACATCGCATTGGGAAAAGTAGGAACCAACGCCCCCTCCAAATTGCGAGATACCGCGCCACCACAGTGATCGAAATGCAAATGAGTCAGCAATACATCTGTAATATCGACCAATTCGAAACCCAAAGACTCAATTGAACCTAGCAATGTGTCGTTGCCATTTAGGTCGTAATGACCAAAGAATTTATCGCTCTGCTTATTGCCAATGCCAGTATCAATCAAAATACGACGCTCACCCACTTCCACCAGCAAGCAACGCATCGCCCAATTGCACATATTATTCTCATCGGCAGGTACCAATTTCTGCCAAATGGTTTTGGGTACAACGCCAAACATTGCACCACCGTCTAACTTGAAATTACCCGTATTTACAATGTGGATTTTCATGGTTAAAATTCGTGATACACGTCGGTCAAAGCCTCATAACCCGTTTCGGTTATCAAAATTGTGTGTTCAAATTGCGCACTGAGCTTGCCGTCGATGGTTCTGGCTGTCCATCCATCCTTGCGATCAACTTTCGACCTCGCCTTTCCTGCATTGATCATGGGTTCGATGGTGAAGATCATTCCGGGTTTTAATATCGGCCCTGTATTGGCATCCGCAATGTGAGCCACATCTGGCGCTTCATGAAACTTGAGCCCAACGCCGTGACCGCAAAATTCATAAACCACTGAATATCCATGCTTTTGTGCATACTGAGCGATGTGATAACCAATATTATTCAATCTATTACCAGGAAAGCATTGTTGCATGCCAACCTGTAAACACTGTTTTGTGGTTTCAACCAACTTCTTGGCGTAATCACTCACCTCTCCCACGTAATACATTTTGCAAGTATCGCCATAGAAACCTTTCAATATGGTGGTAACATCGATGTTTACAATGTCGCCATGATCGAGAATTGTATCATTTGGCACGCCATGACAGATTACATCATTGGGCGATATACAGCAAGAGTGCTTGAACCCGCGATATCCTTTGGTGGCAGGAATGGCACCATGATCTCTCACGAATTCCTCACATTTTTTGTCGATATCGATGGTACTTGCCCCAGGAACAACAAATTGTTCAAGGTATTTGAGTGTTTCTGCCGCCAATTGAGCACTCTTTCGAATGCCTTCGATTTGTTCTGCTGTTTTAATTACAATGGATGACACGAGAAAAAATTAATTACCTTTAGAAATGGCTTGAATCAAATCTTGCTTTGTGATGATATGCCAATTGCCTCCCATATCCATCATGAGCACGGCAGCATTGGTTTTATTGATTTTTGACGATACTTCCTCGATGCTTGCCATGTGCGATACCACTGGATACGAGTTAACCATGATTTCAGCCACAGGCCTCGACATTAAATCACGATTTTTCAATAATTCAGCGTAAAGGCTCGCATCTTCAATGGCCCCAACGAAGTTGTTGGCTTCATCTTTTACGGGTAGTTGAGATACGGAATATTTTTGCATCAAAGCAATCACGTGTTCACATGTATCTGAAGTTTTCACTGATAACAAGGGCAATTGGGCATGACCGGCAATCAAATCGAGTGCAGTGGTCAATGGTTTTGGAGCAATAAATCCCCTATCTCGCATCCAATCTTCATTGTACATTTTACCCAAATAGCGGGTGCCGTGGTCATGGAAAATTACAACCACCACATCGGTTGCTTTAAAACGATCTTTCATTTGCAACAGTCCGGCCATGGCTGATCCAGCGCTATTACCTGCAAAAATCCCTTCTTCTCGAGGAATTCTTCGCGTCATAACTGCAGCATCTTTATCGGTTACTTTCTCAAAATGATCGATAATGCTAAAATCCACGTTGGCTGGCAGGAAATCTTCACCAATGCCTTCTGTGATATAAGGGTAAATTTCGTTTTTGTCGAAAATGCCAGTTTCCTTGTATTTTTTGAAAACGGAACCAAACGTATCAATTCCCAAAATCTGAATATTTGGATTTTGTTCTTTCAAGTATTTGCCCGTTCCACATATTGTACCTCCAGTGCCAACACCCACAACCAAATGGGTGATTTTACCCGCCGTTTGGTCCCAAATTTCTGGTCCTGTTTGCTCGTAATGGGCTTTTGAATTGCTTAGATTATCGTATTGGTTGGGTTTCCAAGCATTCGGTATTTCATTGGCCAATCTCGTACTTACGCTGTAATAACTGCGGGGATCTTCCGGATCAACGTCGGTGGGACAAACGATGACTTCTGCGCCAAAGGCCTTTAACGCATCTACTTTCTCTTTGCTTTGTTTGTCGGTGGTGGTGAAAATACATCGATATCCTTTGATGACCGCAGCGATGGCCAATCCCATTCCCGTATTACCACTGGTACCTTCGATGATTACGCCACCAGGCTTCAATGCTCCTGAAGCTTCAGCGTCCTCAATCATTTTGAGCGCCATCCGATCTTTGATGGAATTACCCGGGTTTGTGGTTTCCACTTTGGCATAAACCGTACATGGCAAATCCTTGGTGATGGAGTTAAGCTTTACCATTGGCGTGTTTCCAATGGTTTCTAAAATGTTTTGGTATACCCGCATACTACTGCAAATTTACTTTTGAAAGTGCGCTTTTTTCGAAAAATCAGCAA
>CANHGC010000117.1 GCA_947460045.1 Bacteroidota bacterium
CTGAATGGCATCGGGATTTCCCAACAAAATGGGTTCGCAAATTCCATCTCTCTTGGCGATTTCAGCTGCCCTCAAAATGCGAATGTGATCCGCTTCAGCAAACACAACCCTTTGGGGCGATGTTTTGGCTTTTGTCATCAAGCGGTTTACAAAATCGTTGTCGATGCCCAAACGCTTTCTCAATTGTGCATTATATCCCTCCCAATCCGTAATGGGCATTCTTGCAACCCCACTTTCCATGGCTGCCTTCGCAACAGCTGGTGCTACTGTAGTCAACAAACGTGGATCCATGGGCTTTGGAATGATGTAGGTTGGACCAAAACTCAAATTCTTTTCATTGTAGGCCATCATCACGCTCTCTGGCACAGGCTCCATCGCCAAATTGGCAATGGCATGAACAGCGGCAATTTTCATCTCTTCGTTGATGGCGGTTGATCTCACGTCCAACGCGCCTCTGAATATAAATGGAAATCCAAGTACGTTGTTTACCTGATTGGGATAATCTGATCGCCCTGTAGCCATAATCAAATCAGGGCGAGTGGACACGGCCAAATTATAATCAATCTCAGGCGTTGGATTGGCCATCGCAAACACAATGGGCTTATCAGCCATCGATAAAATCATTTCTGGTGTGAGTATATTTCCCTTACTCAATCCCACAAAAACTTCCGCACCCATCAATGCATCTTCCAAAGTGTTCAAGTCTCTTTCTGTTACAAATTGAGCCTTATATTTATCCAAATCGGTTCGATCGGCACGCAAAACACCTTTGGAATCGAGCATCACAATATTGCTTTTGTTGGCACCCAAAGACACAAACAATTTCGTACACGCGATGGCCGATGCTCCGGCGCCATTCACCACAATTCTTACCTGACTCAGCTCTTTTTTCACCAATCTCAACGCGTTGATCAAACCCGCCGCAGAAATGATGGCAGTACCATGCTGATCGTCGTGCATGATCGGGATTTTTAAAGCTTCTTTCAAGCGTTCCTCTATCTCAAAACTCTCAGGGGCTTTGATATCCTCCAAGTTAATCCCGCCAAACGTGGGCTCCATGGCCTTCACGGTTTCTACGAAGTGATCAACATCTTTGCAATTCAATTCGATATCAAAAACATCGATGTCGGCAAATATTTTGAAAAGCACCCCTTTGCCTTCCATCACGGGCTTTGATGCTTCCGGACCGATATCGCCCAAGCCCAAAACCGCTGTACCATTCGAAATTACCGCCACCAAATTGCCTTTGGCAGTGTACTTATATACATCATCCACATTGGCAGCAATCGCCAAGCAAGGATCTGCCACCCCAGGTGAATAAGCCAATGCCAAATCAAATTGGGTTTGGGTGGGTTTGGTGGATATTACTTCAATTTTACCGGGACGACCATCGGCGTGATAACTCAAAGCGTCAAGCAATTTCTTCTCAGACATACGCTGCAAAGATACATTTAGTCCGAAAGAAGTTTGTGAACGATTGATTCCCTTTTTGAACGAAGGTTTATGAGTGTCCAAAATACAAAACCCAGCAAAACACTTTCTACTGAACGATCAAAGGAACTTTCATCCATTTTATGCATTGAATTCGGGTAAGAATCATAGGGGTAATTCCTTGATACCTTAGGTCAATTGTGCCTTGTTAGGATTATCTTTGCAGTACATTATGACACAGTATCGCATCGAACACGACACCATGGGCGAAGTGAAAGTCCCTGCCAATGCCTTGTGGGGAGCCCAAACAGAACGCAGTAGAAACAACTTTAAGATCGGACCGGAAGGCAGTATGCCTGTAGAAATCATCCGCGCTTTTGGCGTTTTGAAAAAAAGTGCAGCCCGCACGAACCGTGATTTGGGTGTTTTGTCGGCCGAAAAGTGCGAACTCATCTGCACCGTTTGTGATGAAATCATCGCGGGTAAATTGGATGCTGAATTCCCCTTGGTGATTTGGCAAACAGGTTCTGGCACTCAGAGCAACATGAACGTGAATGAGGTGATTGCCAACAGAGCCCACGTATTGAGCGGTGGAAAATTGGATGACGAGAAAAAAGTATTGCACCCCAATGACGATGTAAACAAGAGTCAGAGCTCTAACGACACCTTTCCAACTGCCATGAGCATCGCGGTGTTCAAGCAGGTGATCGATTATACATTGCCTGGTATCCAAGCGATGAAAACCACCCTCAAGCACAAAGCGAGAGAATTTGAAAATATCGTTAAGATTGGTCGCACCCATTTCATGGACGCCACACCTTTGACATTGGGTCAAGAATTCAGTGCATATGTACAACAACTAGAAAATGGTGTGAACGCCATCAACCGTGCGTTGCCCATTGCCGCTGAATTGGCATTGGGTGGAACTGCGGTAGGTACAGGCTTAAACACGCCCGCTGGTTACTCAGAATTGGTAGCCAAATATATCGCAGAAGAAACGGCATTGCCATTCGTTACAGCCCCGAACAAATTTGAAGCACTGGCAGCGCACGACGCCATGGTAGAATTGCACGGCGCAATCAAACGCACAGCGATGAGCTGCTTCAAAATCGCCAACGACATCCGCATGTTGAGCTCAGGCCCTCGCAGCGGCATCGGCGAAATCATCATCCCAGAAAACGAGCCCGGAAGTTCTATCATGCCAGGCAAAGTAAACCCCACTCAACCCGAAGCTTTGACCATGGTTTGTGCGCAAATTTTGGGTAACGATGTGGCCATTTCTTTCGCAGCCTCTCAAGGACATTTTGAATTGAATGTGTTCAAACCCGTCATTGCATCGAACATGTTGCAAAGTGCGAGATTGTTGGGTCAGGCTTGTTTGAGTTTCAACGACAATTGTGCAGTTGGCATCGAACCAAACCTAGACAACATCCAACGCTTGGTAGACCAAAGTTTGATGTTGGTAACCGCATTGAATACACACATCGGTTACGAAAACGCAGCCAAAATCGCCAAGAAAGCACACAAAGAAAACACCACTTTGAAAGAAGCGGCGTTGGCTTTGGAATTGTTGACTGAAGCGCAATTCAACGAATGGGTTCGCCCAGAGTTGATGGTCGGCAATCCTAAAGAAGTCATCAAATAAACGGATGTTCCTACTTTCTAAAGAGAAAAAACTCCTCCTTACCCAACCGGTGGTAATGGGCATACTCAACGCAACACCGGATTCATTTTATGGTAAAAGTCGCGTACAATCGGTTCAACAAGCGGTAGATGCTGCTGGGGCGATGTTTGAGGCTGGCGCTGCGATTGTGGACATTGGCGGACAGAGTACCCGTCCGGGCAGTGAGCGCGTTTCGTTTGCAGAAGAATTGGACCGCGTGTCTCCAGTGGTGAGAGCTGTTCGACAGGCATTCCCGGAGGCGTGGTTGAGCGTTGATACCTATTACAGCTCTGTGGCCTTGGCTTGCATTGGATTGGGTATCGATATGATCAACGACATCGCAGCTGGCGACGATGACCCAAAAATGTTTAAAACGTTGATCGACAATGAGATTGCTTATGTGGCGATGCATAAAAAAGGCAATCCAAGCACTATGCAGGAAGATCCTCATTACGATGATTTGATGGGCGAAATCTTGGGCTATTTCCATGAGAAAAAAGCGGAATACCGGAAAAAGGAGTTTGCCAACTGGGTGATTGATCCTGGCTTTGGCTTTGGTAAAACCACAGAGCACAATTTCGAATTGCTCAATCAACTGCAAAAGTTTAGGCAATTCAACAAACCTTTGATGGTGGGTATTTCTCGCAAAGGCATGATATGGAAAACACTCAACGGCACCCCTGAAACCGCTTTGAATGGTACCACCGCCTTGCACATGGCAGCCTTGGATCGTGGCGCCACCATTTTGAGGGTGCATGACGTGAAGGAAGCCAAAGAATGCGTTGATTTGTACTTGGCTTTAAAAGCATAATAAACTTAACTTTGCCCCCATGTCTGGAATGATAGCCCCCTCCATCCTCTCTGCCGATTTTGGCAAACTTTACGAAGAAATTGACATGATCAATCAAAGTGAAGCCGACTGGTTTCACGTAGATGTGATGGATGGTGTTTTTGTACCCAACATTTCGTTCGGATTTCCCGTAATGAAGCCATTGCAAGCCAAAGCACAAAAAACTTTGGATGTGCATTTGATGATTGTGGATCCCGATCGATACACAAAAGCATTTGCCGACGCCGGAGCACATGTACTTACCGTGCACGTGGAAGCCTGCACGCATTTACATCGGACATTAACAAACATCAGAAATCACGGCATGAAAGCGGGCGTGGCCATCAATCCACATACGCCGGTAGAATCCATTAAGGAAGTGTTGGATTTGTGCGATGTGGTTTGCTTGATGAGTGTGAATCCCGGTTTTGGTGGACAGTCTTTCATCGAAAATACCTATCAAAAGGTGAGAACCTTGAGAGCCATGATTACAGCCGCTGGTACAAGCACATTGATTGAAATTGATGGCGGCGTTTCATTGACCAATGCCAAATTATTGACAGATGCGGGTGCCGATGTTTTGGTGGCCGGAAATACCGTTTTCGGCAGCGCCAACCCCACTCAAACCATTGCAGAACTCAAACAATTAATCAAATAACGCAAGTCTTTTTGCGTTAACACTTCCGTGAAGCACTTTGGACTGATTGTATTTTCATTTTGGATTTGCTCCTTGTTGAGCGCCCAGAATAACATCCAAAGAGGTCGTGTTGTTGAAAATCGTAAAAACCCTGAAATCGGTTCAGGCAAAGGCGTTGCGGGGATCAAAATTCGATTATCCGACGATGCCCAAATTGGGTTAACCGATAGTTTGGGCTACTTTACAAGTCAAGAGACATTGTATCCTGGCGACCTTATTTTTGGTTATTTGCAAGGCATCAAAGTATTTGGATACAAATGGATTGGCGATGTGGAGGATGGCCAACAAAATGGTGACCCACAAAATCGTGCAGAGCGAATATTCATGGGTACAGGCCTTGATTTGATTGGGGAAGTGAGAATACGAATCAACAAAGGAGGACCCTTTCTAGAAGAAATCAAACCCCAAAAACTGCAGCTCAACCCATCCATTGGCGGTGGATTGGAAGCCTTGGTGAAAACGTTCATCGGAGCGTCTTCCGGCAATGAAATGTCGAGCCAATATACCGTGCGAGGTGGAAATTACGATGAGAACTTGATTTATGTGAACGACGTTGAAATTCTTCGTCCGCAATTGATTAGCAGTGGCCAACAAGAAGGATTGAGTTTTATCAATACAGACTTGGTAAACACGGTAAAATTTAGTGCTGGTGGTTTTGGAGCGCAATATGGCGATAAAATGAGCTCTGTACTGGATGTAGACTACATCAGACCAGACAGTTTCAAGGGCAGTATCACATTGGGCACGATGCTCAACAGCGCCATGCTCAGCGGAAAACACAAAAGATTTTCTGGCTTTGTGGGAATTCGCAATTTCAACAATGGTTTGATTACCAAATCCTTGGATGTGAATGGCAATTATTCCATGAGATTCTCTGATGTGCAAAGTTTGGTCACTTATAAATTGGGTCGTAAAACTTCGATCGAATTTTTGGGAAACCTGGCCAGCAACGAATACCAACTCAACCCCACCAGCCGGACCAGTACTTTCGGAACGGTTCAAAATGCATTTCAACTCAATGTGGGTATGGCGGGCCAAGAGGCATTGAACTACCTGTACGGAATGGGTAGCTTAACCTTAAGATACAGGGCCAATGTTCGCAACGAATTCAAATGGATGGTTAACCATACGGCCATCGCAGAAGAGGAAGAATTTGATGTTGAAGGCGCCTATTCACTCAGTCAGCTCGATCGTGATCTTGGCTCAAAAACATACGGAAAACCCC
>CANHGC010000118.1 GCA_947460045.1 Bacteroidota bacterium
ATTGTGAGAAAGACCACCACCAGAACCACGTTTGGCTCGAATGGTGGCGGAATACAGGATTTGATGAAGGCTACGGCCACGGGCGGCAGTGACCCTTGGGATCCAACGAAATATTTGAATATTTGGGTGTGTGATTTGAGCGTGAACAACCAAGATGGTTTGTTGGGGTATGCGTATCCGCCGTATGGACATCCATCGTGGGGGAGTGGGTCGTGGGTGGCAGACAATAAGCAGGGTGTGGTATTGCATTACAAGGTGGTTGGAAGGAACAATCCAAGGGCAACGGGGGCCATCGCATCGGCGAACATGGGTAGATGTGCGGTGCATGAGGTGGGTCACTTCTTTGGGTTGCGACACATTTGGGCCGATGATCAATTTTCTGCCAACAGGTGTGCGGTGGATGATTACATAGACGATACCCCATTGCAGGGCATTGGTGCGGGTTTTACTTGCAATTTGGGTGGGAATACGTGTATTGAGCCGAAGAACGATCTGCCGGATATGTTTGAGAACTACATGGACTATTCCACGGAGGCGTGTCAGAATTTGTTTACGAGGCGACAGGTTCAGATGATGCGCACGTCGATTACAGATTTCCGAACGGAGTTGCCGATCAAGCGGGAGATTATTACGCGGATGCGTGTTTTTGACACGGTGGTGTACGATGAGGTGTTGATTTACCCAATCAATGTAGAAAGTGATGTTGTGGTAGAGATTCGGAACGAGGATATATTGGAGGCATTGGATATCCAGTTTTTTGATATGTTGGGTCAAACGATGACCGAGCCCAAGCAGTTATTGACCAATGAAACCCGATTTGATACCCAGACTTGGGCGGATGGATATTATGTGGCTGTGATTAAGCGGGTCAGTGATGGTAAGGTAATTCGCAAACAAAAGTTGTTTGTGGATTGAGTTAGCGTTTTGCGCGATTCAGTCGGGTATACCATAGCCCACCGATGAAGAAAAATCCGATGAGCATAAAATCGATGACAAGCAAAGCATTGACATCTACATGATCCAGAATGCTGCAATTGACAACATAAATGATGATGTTGAATGTGAGCAGAGAGGCTGTTGTTGTGAAGTGGCTGAAACCCAATCCCAATAATTTGTGGTGTAAGTGGCTTTTGTCGGCTTTAAATGGAGACTGACCTCGAGTGAGTCTCAAAGTAAAAACCCTTAGTGTATCTAGCAATGGATAGCACAATGCAACCAAAGCATACAAGGCCCTATTCATATTAGAAGGCACATGCGCTGCGTTGTTTGAATTCAACAAATAGCCAACGAATAGGATGATTGTGGTTCCCAGAAACAGTGATCCTGTATCGCCCAGAAACATTTTGCGTTTTTTACTAAAATTGATGAAGAAAAAGGGCAATAGGATGGCGATGAGAATATTGCAAAACTGAAAAATACTGAGGTTGATGTCCTTAAAACAAAGACCTATTAAATAAATGGCAAACACCGAAAATGAGGCAGCCAATCCATCGATACCATCGATTAGGTTATAAGCATTGATTACTACAACGAAAACGAAGGTTGTAAAGGTTATGGAAAATACTTCACCAATGGCGTTTATGCCCAAAACACCATAAAAATTATCGATTCTAAAGTTTGGTAAAAATATTGAAATGGAAGCTGCAATGATGAGTTGGGCCCAAAATTTGGACGAGGCATTGACGTGTTTGATATCGTCGTAAATGCCAATCAGGAAAAAAGTGATGTAAGATAAATAAATGATGGGGGATTGGAAATCATCTGGACCCCAAAAAACCAATGCAATTATGGCCAACAATGCGATGGAAATCCCGGCCGTTCTAGGAACAATTCGGGTGTGAGATGATCTTTCAATGGGTACATCAAACCATTTATATTTGAAAGACAATTTGAACATCGCCAATAAACCCGCGGCAGAAATGAAAGCAAAAGCGAGTAAAAGGAGTAGGTGAGGTATTGCCATGTGTTAATTCAATGCGTAAAGTGTTGAGCGGATCGAAATCCTATTCAATATTACCTCACAAAGTTAAGGAAGACCTCAAAACTTTGTTAATCTGCAATGTTCGTTTATGAAGCGTCTCAAAAATTGGTTGAATCTCTCTGTATTAAATCTGGGTTGAACTACTTTTGCAGTGATGTGTGGTATTAACGGAATCTTTGGTGTTGACGACCTTTCTTCGATGGCGGGTGCATTGGCAAACATGAATTCAAAAATGGCACATAGAGGGCCAGATGCTGAGGGTGTGTTTATGGGCGGACCTATTTTGTTGGGTCATAGACGACTATCGATCATTGATTTGGACCCTCGAGGAAATCAACCCATGCATAGTGGTTGTGGCCGTTACAGTATTGTATTTAATGGGGAAATTTATAATTTCCAGAAGTTAAAACCCTTGGTATCCGACTATGAGTTTAAAAGTTTAACGGATACTGAAGTAATACTTGCGTTATACAAAAAAATGGGGAGTGCGATGTTGGAGTTGTTGGAGGGGATGTTTGCCATCGCCATTTGGGACAAGGATTTACAGCAGTTGTTTTTGGCTAGGGATAGATTTGGTAAGAAGCCATTGTATTTTTGGAAGTCAGATGCTGTATTGGTTTTCTCTTCTGAAATTAGGTCTGTGATTGCTTCGGGTTTATTTACGCCCAAGTTAAATCATGAAAAATTGTCTCAATACATTCAATACCAAACGGTTTTTGATCCGTTCACATTGATTCAGGGAGTTTATCAATTGGAAGCGGGTTGTTTTGCCATGGTTAGCAAGTCTGATATAGGGACCATTAATTGGGAAACGAAGCGATATTACAGCAGGAAAGAGGAAATGGGTCGTGAGCATCAGGTAGTTAATTATGATCAAGCGGTAAAGAAAACCAGAGAATTGTTTGATGAGGCTGTGCAAAAAAGGTTGATTGCGGATGTTGATTTTGGGGCGTTTTTATCTGGGGGTATTGATTCATCTTCTGTTGTGGCTGTGATGTCGAAGCATTTAACCAATCCTGTAAAAACTTTCCATATACATTTCGATGAATCAGAATTTTCTGAATTGCGTTATGCTGAGCTGGTTGCAAAAAAGTATCAAACAGACCATCAGAACATACTGATTCAACCCTCAGCTTTTTTGGATGAGGTAGTGCCTGCAATTGAGGCCATAGACCATCCCAGTGCTGACGGTGTAAATACCTATGTTGTGAGTAAATATACTCGGGCCGCGGGAATAAAAATGGCGTTAAGTGGTTTGGGTGGAGACGAAGTGTTTGCGGGATATGATGTATTTAGACGATTGAGTCAAATTCAGAAGTTACGTGGCATGGGCTTGCTGCAGTTATGGGAAGTATTGCCAATGAGTTTGCGTAGTTTGCCCTTTTTGAAAGGCAAAATGAGGGAAATATTGGCTTTGGAAAAGGTGGATGTTCCAAGCGGTTACGAATTGTTTCGACAGTTGTTTTCAAAGGCCGAATTGGCCAAATATGGTATACAAGTAGATGTAGATGCCTTGTGGTCTTTTGAACAAGAAAAAAACAATTTGTTTGCGTGGATAGGCAATGAAGAGGTGGAGCGTTATATGAAGCCAGTTTTGCTTCGTGACACAGACCAAATGAGTATGGCGCATTCTTTGGAAGTTCGCGTTCCTTTTTTGGATCATAAACTCACTGATTTTGTGATGGGTTTACCGGATCAATGGAAGCCCATTCAACCGGGTAAAAGGCTTTTGATTGATGCCATGGGCGATGATTTGCCGAGAGAAATTTGGGATCGAAAAAAAATGGGATTTGTTTTTCCTTGGAAACGATGGGTAAATCAAGATTTGAAATCGCTAGTTAACGAAGGTTTAGAGGTAGTTGCGGAAATTCCGAGTTTGGCTTCATTGGTTTCGGATTTGAGAAAAACCCAAATAGGAGAAGAAAATCCTAGTTGGTATAAAGTTTGGCTGCTGTCGACTTTGGGCCATTGGATCAAAAACAATCACATTCAATATAACTAAGACGGATGTTGAAAGTATCTATCATTACTGTTGTTTACAATCGAGAAAAAACGATTGCCCGGGCAATAGAAAGCGTATTGAATCAAACATATCAAAACATTGAATATATCGTCATTGATGGTAGTAGTACTGATGGCACATTGGATATTTTGAATTCATACAATAACGGTAGAATTTCGAAGTTGATTTCAGAGCCTGATGGGGGTATTTATTCTGCATTGAACAAGGGGCTTCATTTGGCCACTGGGGATGTGATTGGTTTCATACATTCAGACGATTTTTTGGCGAATGAAAATGTAGTTTCGCAATTGGCAGGTGTATTTGATCGCGACGAAACCTGTGACTTGGTTTATGGGGACTTGTCGTTTTTTGATATGGAAAATATCGACAAAGTCACTCGGAATTACAGGAGTAAGTTTTTTAAATCTTGGATGATGCGATTTGCATTACAGCCAGCTCATCCAACTGTTTATGCAAGGAAAGGGGTATATGAAACGGTTGGTGGGTTTAATGAAAAATATAGAATTAGTGCTGATTTTGATTGGTTGTTACGCTTTTTTTGGTTCACAAAATACAATTACCAATATCTGCCAATCACTATGGTGAATATGCAGCAAGGCGGTGCAAGCACGGGTGGATTAAAGTCAATGATTCAACACAACCAGGAGGACTTGCAGATCCTGAAATCTCATGGAATATTCAGTAATTGGCTATTCGTAATTGCCAAATATTTGTATAAAATCTTTCAGTTGAGGTTTTAAAGTTCCTTTCTCAAACGCGCTACGGGGATGCCCAGCTGTTCGCGGTATTTGGCCACGGTTCTGCGGGCGATGTTGTAGCCTTTTTCTTTGAGCAGGTCCATGAGGGCTTCATCGGTGAGGGGCTTTACTTTGTCTTCCTGTCCAATGGCATCGCTCAAAATCTTTTTGATTTCGCGGTTGCTCACTTCTTCGCCTTCTTCGTTGGTTAAGCCTTCGGAGAAGAAAAACTTCAGCGGGAAAATGCCGAAATCGGTTTCTACGTATTTGCTGTTGGCCACGCGTGAGATGGTGGAGATATCGAGTTCTACTTGCTGGGCGATATCCTTGAGGATCATGGGTCTGAGTTTGGTTTCATCGCCGCCTTCAATGAAGAATTCACTTTGCCGTTGTACGATGGCTTGCATGGTTTTCATCAGGGTGTTTTGGCGTTGTTTCACGCTATCGATGAACCATTTGGCCCCGTCTACCTTTTGTTTGATGTATTGAACAGCATCGCGGAGTTGTTTCTCTTTGTGGGTACTGGACTCGTAGGCCTTGAGGGTTTCTATGTAAGAGGCGCTAAGGCGCAATTCTGGGGCATTTCTGCCATTGAGTCGCACTTGTAAAACACCGTCGTCGTTGGCCACTGAAAAATCCGGCACGATGTACTGGGTTTTGGCGCTGATGCTGCCGGTTTCGCCGGGCTTGGGGTTGAGTTTGAGGATCTCGTTCATGGCGGCTTTGAGCTGCTCGTCGTTGATCTTCAGGCTCTTTTTGATTTTGTCGTAATGTTTCTTGGTAAACGCATCAAACTGTTCACTGAGCAATTTTTCTGCGATGTCGATGGCTGGATTGTCGCCATAGTCTTTCTTATACAACTGTAGCAACAGGCACTCTTGCAAATCGCGCGCGGCAATTCCTGGCGGATCGAAGTTCTGTATTTTGATCAACAGTCGTTCCAACTTGGCTTCTGTTGTGATGATGTTTTCGTTGAAGGCGAGGTCATTGACGATACTCCTTAACTCTCTGCGCAAATATCCATCGTCTTCGATGCTGCCGATGAGGTGGTAAACGAGTTCTAGCTCTTGGTCTTCGAAGATGGCGCGGGCTTGTTCGTAGAG
>CANHGC010000119.1 GCA_947460045.1 Bacteroidota bacterium
ACCTATCGCATGGTAAAGCGCAAACGCAAGCCCAAAGCCACCATCGAAGAAACCCGACAATACTGGGGATACAACACCCAAATAATCAATGATTCGGAAATGAAAACCATGTCTACCGCCATGGGCAAACAATCCAACTACTTGCCCGAACTCAACAACGCCAAAAGCGTACATTTTGGAATTGAGCAACAGTGGGGATTCAACCTCATCCGCGGAAAAGTGCGCGTATTTACCGGCATTCGGTACGACATTCACAACTACCGATTTCAAAATAATTACATCCGCCTCACCCAAGACCAGCCCGAATTTACAGCTACGGAATTCGGCGGTGGGCCCATTAAGCCCAGTTCCGTGGAAAAATCCAAAGTGGTAGTAAACTACATCGGGGTACCTGTTTCCTTGGGGTTCCAAGACAAACCTGGCGACAATTCAAAATTCAGCGCAAAAGTGGGCGTACACGCCGGATATAGGGTTAGAACCCATACCAAAATCAAGCAATCGGGTGGTAACGTTGAAAAACAATTCGACGATTTCAACATGAACGATTTTTACCTATCGCCCTTTGTGAACGTAAACTACGGCGATATGGGCCTATACATGCGCTACCCATTAACCAATTTGTTCAAGAACGGACAGGGAGCCAGCACACAATCGGTTCAATTTGGCATCACCCTAAAAATGAGTTGATCATATAAACATCCTGCAGCAATTGTATCTGCCGGATCATAAACACATTCCACATAGGCTATTTATGTTGGTTTAACCGATTAAGGCCCCGTCTACGACGGGGCTTTTTTCGTTCTCAGCCCTACTTTTCGTATCTTTGCACCCAGAAAAATTACCATGAACAACCGTCAGTGGACCCCCATCAAAACCTATTCAGACATTTTGTTTGAACTTCATGGCAACATCGCCAAAGTCAGCATCAACAGACCCGAAGTATACAACGCCTTCCGCCCGCAAACCATCATGGACATGCTCGATGCGTTTGACATTTGCAGAGAACGCGCCGATATTGGCGTAGTGATTCTTACCGGTGTGGGCGACAAAGCCTTTTGCTCTGGCGGTGACCAAAATGTAAAAGGAGTGGGTGGATACGTAGACGACAATGGCGTACCTCGCCTAAATGTCTTGGATCTGCACAAAAAAATCCGTTCTCTACCAAAACCCGTTGTTGCTATGGTGAATGGTTATGCCATCGGCGGCGGACACGTGCTACACGTGGTTTGCGACCTAACCATCGCCGCGGAACATGCCAAATTTGGACAAACCGGCCCCAAAGTGGGTAGCTTCGATGGTGGATTCGGCAGCAGCTATTTGGCCCGCCACGTAGGTCAGAAAAAAGCACGCGAAATCTGGTTCCTTTGCCGCCAATACACCGCAGAAGAATCGGAAAGAATGGGCATGGTGAATAAAGTGGTGCCACTCGAAATGCTAGAAGACGAAACCGTTGATTGGTGTAACACCATGTTGGAACGCTCACCCATGGCACTGCGAATGCTCAAACGCGCCTTCAATGCAGAACTCGATGGTCAGCACGGATTAATGGAACTCGCTGGCGACGCTACACTGCTTTACTACCTCACCGAAGAGGCCCAAGAAGGCAAACACGCCTTCCTCGAAAAACGCAAACCAGATTTCCAACAGTTCCCCAAATTCCCTTAATACCATAGAAAAATCGTACCTTCGCAATACCAAAAAACCAACCCATATTTAGATGAAAATTAAAGTAGCCAACCCCGTAGTAGAACTAGATGGCGATGAAATGACCCGTATCATCTGGCATTTTATCAAAGATAAATTGATCCTTCCTTACATCGATGTAGATATCAAATACTTCGATTTGGGCATGGAACACCGCGACGCCACCAACGATCAAGTTACCATCGATGCAGCAGAAGCCATCAAACAATACAACGTAGGTATCAAATGCGCTACCATCACTCCAGACGAAGCCCGTGTGGAAGAATTTGGTTTGAAGCAAATGTGGAAGAGCCCCAACGGAACCATCCGTAACATCCTCGATGGAACCGTTTTCCGCGAACCCATCGTTTGTAAAAACGTACCGCGTCTAGTTCCAAACTGGACCGCCCCCATCTGTATCGGCCGTCATGCATTTGGCGACCAATACCGCGCCACCGATTTCGTAACCAAAGGCAATGGCAAATTGACCATTAAATTCGAAGGCGAAGACGGACAAGTCATTCAACACGAAGTATACAATTTCAAAGGCGATGGTGTGGCTTTGGCCATGTACAATACCGACGAAAGCATCAAAGGTTTTGCCCGCGCTTGTTTCAATCAAGCCATCGCGAAAGGCTGGCCTTTGTATTTGAGCACTAAAAACACCATCCTTAAGAAGTACGACGGCCGTTTCAAAGACATCTTCGAAGACATCTACCAAGCAGAATTTAAAGCGACGATGGATGCAGCGGGTATCACTTATGAGCACCGTTTGATCGACGATATGGTTGCTTCTGCATTGAAGTGGAACGGAAACTTCGTTTGGGCTTGTAAAAACTACGATGGCGACGTTCAGTCCGATACTGTAGCACAAGGCTTTGGATCTTTGGGATTGATGACCAGTGTATTGGTTACTCCAGATGGAAAAACCATGGAAGCAGAAGCCGCTCACGGAACCGTTACCCGTCACTACCGCCAACACCAAAAAGGCCAAAAAACTTCTACCAACCCCATCGCGAGCATTTTCGCTTGGACCCGCGGTTTGGAGCACAGAGGTCGTCTCGATGGCAACGAAGCCCTCATCAATTTCTGTCAAACCCTCGAACAAGTTTGTGTTGATGTGGTTGAAAGTGGCAAAATGACCAAAGATTTGGCAGTTTGTATCTATGGCAACAAAGTGTCTGAAGACCAGTACTTGTACACTGAGGATTTCTTGGAAGCCTTGAACAGCGAATTGAAAGCCCGTTTGGCGTAATCCAACGGAGCAAATGGAGAAACAGTCTCGGCAGGGCCGGGGCTGTCAACCAGATTACCAGTATATAGGAGCTAGCTCCAACAGAAGGGCCTCGTTTGAAACGAGGCCCTTCTTGTTTGTTTACATCCAATTAAAAATCAATATATCACATCATGCCGCAATGGCTCGCAACGCTTCAACCAATGAAGCAAAATGCGCATCAAAACAAATACCCTACCCCCAATTTAAATTGCAACCACTGCGATTTGTGAAACTCACGCAACATCACCCGCCGCATCACATCCGCTTGATTCACACCATGGAATTGGCCTGAATAACCATCCAACGTATACACACTAAATCCACCCGAATTCAACAGCGTTAACCCTGATGTCATCTCAAAAACCACGCCCACCTGATCCAAAACAATGTTCCTGAAACCAAAACCATACGACATCGACACCAAGCTCCCGCTCACCCCAAACGATGAAACAGAAGCTAATCGTTGGCCACTGTAATTATCATACCACGTTAGGGTATTGCTGCTAGATTTCGCCAATCCGTAATGCATATTCGCCACCAAGTACCCGCCAAATGGCGCCGTTGAACCCGCACTTTGAAGGTAGTTTTTTACCCCAACCGTAAATTCTTGGTAGCCAATATCCATCGTGCCATAAGGCTTGTAATTATAATCATTGCCCCACCCAGTACTTTCCACTAGCACATAAGTTCCGTAGTCATAAAAATCGGCATCATCCATCGTTCGCTGAATGCCCTTATAACCAAACTGCCACGACAAACTGGGCTTCCGTGCGATTTCATAATTAATGAAAACATTGGTTTGATATTTCATTGGCGTTCTAAACAACCCAGTAAAATTGGTCACCCCCATCACCGTCACGGCGCGAGTTAAGCCCATATACCCAGGATTGTTCAACAACATCACTTCGGCCTTCCCCTCCCCGCTCAATGAATCAATCGAGCCGTCAATTGCCCTATCAATTGGACTAACTATCGACCCATCAATCGAACCATAAACATCTCCCGTCAACCCCCAAAAACAAGCGCCCAAAACCAGACACTTCATCAAATTCCTTCTCAATTTTTTCATATTATTTACCCCCATGAACGATGTAATACAAATGATTAAAAACCCTACTACACACAAAATCTGTTGTCCACTTGTGAGTCAAATCCGCCTCTTTCACCTGCACGATACTCCCCGTTTTCACGTCATACACCAACAAAAATTCATCCCAGTCTTTTTCTACACCCAATTGATAATGTAAAAAATATGGGAAAGTGGGCAACAGCAAAATCGACAAAGCCATCGCACCAGGTTCAAACTTCCGACGCAGCATAGACGATTCGTAGCCAACCCAAGCCAAGTGACGATGATCTTCACCACCCATGGCCTCAGCAATGAATTGAGAACCAAACAAAATCATGGCCTGGGTATCATTGTTCATGCGCTCCATCATCCAATCATTCACCTGCACAAACCGATTCAATTTTTCAGTGGTTAATCCCGCAACACCAGTACTACCAGGCAATACTTGAATTTCCACATTCATTCTATCACCCGCATTTTGCCAGTTACTCACAACCTCCTTTCGCTTGTCAAATTCTCGAAATGGATTTCTAGACGATATTTCATTGTTGCCCGACACCACCTCCACATGAGGTTCAAACAGCACCAAATGTTTCAAATCTTTCACGCCCGCAAAGCGCTTTCTTTTTGTTTTCGCAACTTTATCAATGCCCGCCTTGGTAATAACCAAATCATCACTCCATTTCATCTGGTCGATGAAGTCTTGCAACTTGGCTTTATCTGGTGACTGATAATAAACGGCCATGTAATAATCACCGCTCACTACGTTCGCGGCCCTGCTCCGCGCCACGCGCGACCGCGGATTCTTCAGCTTCCCCTCATTCGGCTCAGCCACCCCCTGCGCACTGTCGGCCTTGGCAAACTCTGCCGCGGGCAAATAATCCAAAAAATCCTGCAACCGAAAATTCCCATCGCGCTGAACCATCACAAAATAAGCCTTACACACCTTGCCAAAAAAATCATCTTGCGATGTTCCACGCTTCCACATCTCCCACATGCGCTTCATCCCAAATGCACTCAAACCCTTCACATCTAACTCACGCAACCCACCAATGAAAGGACGCCATTCACCCCTGCTACTCGCCATGTCACAACCGTATCGATTCAAATCATGTTCCTCTACCCGGTGCATCAACAAACCATACAAACCCATCGCCTCTAACTGATCAAAAAACACACTCTCACCATACAACTCCCGCATCACATGTGTCAAATACATCAACTGTCCATAATCCGCACGCTGCATATAAACCAACAACAACTCATGCCTGGCCAATTTCTGCATCAACGCAAAGTGCGCCTCCCCCACCAAAAAAAACGACCGTTTCCCCTTCTCCACGCCCTCAATCATATCGCGCAAACGCACCACCCTTCGATCCAAACTCGGATGCGTAGAATTGTCATCATCGCCCAAACCTTCCAAATACTTACCATCCTCAATCTCTGCCGATGTCACCCCCAAATTCACCGCATCTTTCAACGTCTTCGGAAAAACATACTCCCCAAATTCAAACGAATCCAACGCAAACTTGGCCTCCATAAAAGGATAGTCGCCGTACTTCAACATATCAAACACAAACACCCCCTCCAGCAAATCATAGCCCGATTTCACCATCATCTCAAACCCCTTTTCATCTGCCTCCATCTCGTTCTCCTTCGAAAATTGATAAACATCCTTCAACTCTGAGTCACCAGCCACCCCACGCACACGCGCTCTCCTAGTTTTGCGATGCTTGAATTGCTTCAATGAATGTCGTTGTATAAAATGCTGAATCTCATG
>CANHGC010000120.1 GCA_947460045.1 Bacteroidota bacterium
ACTCAATTCAATGCCTTTAAGGAACTCCTCAATCACCACCACTTCACCGGCTTTACCAAATCTGCTGCCATCGGTCATCTCCTTCAATGTGGCACAAGCCTCTTCAAAAGAAGATGTGATAATTACGCCTTTACCCGCAGCCAAACCATCGGCCTTCAAAACGTAAGGAGGCTCCAAGGTTTTCATAAACTCTGCCGCCGCGTCCAAATCCGTCAATTGAAATGATTGATATCGCGCCGTTGGAATGTTATGTCGACCCATAAACGCCTTTGAAAAATCTTTCGATCCTTCCAATTGTGAGCACCATGCACTAGGTCCAGCCACTTTGATCATTAAACCATCCGCTGCAGCATGAGATTCAATGAAGTCTGTAATGCCCGCTACCAAAGGATCTTCATTGCCTGGAATCACCAACTGAATATCATTCTCTTTACAAAACGAATACACAGATTCCAAATCTGTTGGATTCAACGTTACATTGGTACCAAATTGTGAAGTACCCGCATTTCCAGGTGCAATAAACAATTGATTGAGCCTTGTACTTTCGCGCAATTTCAATGCAAACGCATGTTCTCGGCCGCCAGATCCTAATAATAAAACATTCACAAAACAAAGATACCCAATTGAAGGAAATCAGCCACCTTCAAACGCCACCAAAACACTGAGAATTACCCACAATTATCGCAACCGCAAAGCAGCAGCTACAGCAACCACGGCGGTTTCTGTACGAAGAATTTGCTCACCCAAATCCAAAGGCTTCCAACCCTGATTTTGAGCAGCTTCGAATTCCTTGACAGAAAAATCGCCTTCCGGACCAATAATAATAGCGGCAGGCAATTTCACTCCGGCCATTCCTGCCTTTTCACCTTCACCACAATAAGCAATGTATTTGCACTCCATGTGTTTCGCCAATTCCATCGCCTCTTTGAATGTTACCACCTTGATCTGTGGCATCCACGCGCCGTGACTCTGCTTCATGGCCGACAAAGCCACTTTATGCAATCGCTCCACATTCGCTTTTCCCCGCTCCCCATGATCACTTTGAAACAAAGTGAATTGAGTTACGCCCAACTCGGTAATCTTTTCACAAGCCCATTCCATCCGATCCCCAGCTTTGAGAATGGCCATCAGAAGGTGCAATTCCAACGGTTTTTCTATCTCTATCGATTCCGTAATCCTCGCCGAAAATCCCCCTTTACTGCTATTTTCAATTGTACCTCGCATGCGCATTCCACCACCATTGGTGAAATGAATTTCATCGCCCACACCATACCTTAATACCTGTATCGCATGCTTGGATTCTACCTCATCAAAAAATGCCACATCACCTTCTATTTTATTACAGTAAAAGGTGAAATGACCCGGCATAAGTATTTATAATAAAATAAGTTAATTTAAAATTTATTCCAAGTGGTACCCTCTTTACCATCCTTGATTTCAAAGCCCTTCTCTTTGAGCTCATCGCGAATTTGATCACTCAAAGCCCAGTTTTTTTCTGCTTTGGCCTTGGCGCGCAACAGCAACAGAACCGACATCGCATCCTCCAGTCCAGAACTATCAGCACCATCTTCGGCCATCATGCCCAATACACCTTCACAATAATCATGAATGATCGATTTGATTGTCAGTTTGGTTGCTTCGGTGATACTATCCTTGCCATCGTTCACCACATTGATCCTTCGGGCCAACTCAAACAAATGGGCAATTACTTGAGGTGTGTTTAAGTCCTCATTCAAACTGTCTTTGATACCTGCAAGCAAATCGTCAACAACACAAGTTGCACCCGAATCAACAGTAGGCAATCCATCAACCAACTTGAAAGCCGATTGCATTCTTTGCCAACCCTTTTGAGCCGCCAACAATGCGTCGTTGCTAAAATCCAAAGTACCGCGGTAATGCGCTTGCAGCACGAAAAAACGCAACGTCATCGGCCCAAAAGCCTGCGCCAACAGCGGATGATCACCCGTAAACAACTGCTCCACCATGATGCCATTGCCCAAACTTTTGGCCATTTTCTGACCATTGATGGTAATCATGTTGTGATGAATCCAATATTTCGCGGGGTTGTGATTGTGGGCAGCCGTACTTTGCGCTATTTCACACTCGTGATGAGGAAATAACAAGTCCATCCCACCACCGTGAATATCGAAATGATCACCCAAATACCTCGCACTCATCGCACTACATTCAATGTGCCATCCCGGAAACCCCTTGCCCCAAGGACTGCTCCATTGCATGATGTGTTCCGCAGAAGCCCGCTTCCACAAAGCAAAATCATTTGGATTGCGCTTCTCGTCTTGGCCTTCCAACGAACGACTCTGATTCCCCGCACCTGCCTGCAAATCTTCCAAAACTCTACCGCTCAAAACACCATAGTGCTGATTGGCGTTGTATGCCATCACATCAAAATACACCGAACCATTGGATTCATAAGCCAACCCTTTCTCCATGATGGTTTGTATCATTTCAATTTGTTCGATGATATGACCAGTGGCGCGTGGCTCGATGCTAGGCTTCAATACGTTCACTCGATCCATCACCGAATTGTATGCATCGGTGTAGGTTTGCGCAACTTCCATGGGCTCCAATTGCTCCACCTTGGCTTGTTTTGCCAACTTGTCTTCGCCCTCATCGGCATCGCCCACCAAATGTCCTACATCGGTAATGTTCCTCACAAAGCGAACCTTGTACCCCTGCAAAATGAGGTATCTACGCAAAACGTCGAACACAATCGGACCTCTTACATGGCCCAAATGCGGCGGTCCATAAACAGTAGGTCCGCAAACATATATGCCCACATGATTGGGTGAAATCGACTCGAAAACTTCGAGTTTCCTACTCAGTGTATTATATATTTTCAGCGAATCCATGTCTTTTTTTTATTTCTACTTTAGGATGATGTTTTATCTGGCAGCGTACATCGATTGATAATAATCGGCATAAGCGCCCGAAGTCACCCGGTCTAACCACTCGGTGTTCTCCAAGTACCAGTCAATCGTTTTATCAAATCCTTGGTCAAATGCCACACTTGGCGACCATCCCAATTCATTTTCCAATTTGCTTGCGTCTATCGCATAGCGGAAATCATGACCCTTGCGATCAGTTACGTAGGTAATCAATTTGGCAGACTCACCTTCGGCGCGACCCAATTTGCGGTCCATGATCTCACAAAGCTTGTGAACCAAATCAATGTTCTTCCATTCGTTGTTGCCTCCGATGTTATACGTTTCGCCGTCTTTTCCGTTGAAATAAATGGTTTCAATGGCGCGTGCGTGATCTTCAACCCACAACCAATCGCGAATGTTCTCCCCTTTTCCGTAAACGGGCAAAGGTTTGTTATTGGTGATGTTATGTATCATCAAAGGGATCAACTTTTCAGGAAATTGATGACTGCCATAATTGTTGGAGCAATTGCTGATCACCATTGGCAGTTTATAGGTTTCGTGATAAGCCCTCACAAAATGGTCTGAGCTCGCCTTGGATGCACTGTAAGGGGAATTGGGATCGTAGGGCGTTTCTTCGGTGAATTTGCCATCGTCGCCCAATGTTCCATATACTTCATCTGTACTTACGTGGTAAAAACGACCTGCCGATGTATCCGCATGCGCTTTGTAAGCATTCAACAAAACCACTGTACCCACCACATTGGTCATCACAAAATCAATGGGATTGGTGATACTGCGATCCACGTGACTTTCCGCAGCCAAATGAATCACGCCATGAATCGTGCGGGATGTAAACAAGGCCTCCACCGCTGTTTTATCAGTAATATCTATCCGAACAAACTCGTAATTGGGAGCCTTCTCCACGTCTTTCAAATTCTCTAAGTTGCCCGCATAAGTCAGCACATCCAAATTGATGATATGCAAATCAGGGTGATTCTGCACAAACCTTCTTACAACGTGGCTACCAATAAAGCCCGCTCCGCCAGTGATGATAATGTTCTTTTTACTCATGAAGTTTCAAAATTACTATGTTCGATGTGCTGTTTGAGAGAAAAATTTGTGTTAATCGGGTTTTACTGATTTAATCACAACCCGAAGTGGCGCATAGGCAGGTACGCCAATCCTTCCCTTATTACCATAACCATTGGCTGAGGTCACCAAAAACTCGCCTACTTCACCTTCATTCAAATAAAAGGGCAAAATATTCAAACACTTCACATCGTAAATGGCCAAGGCAGATTCAAACGGATCCACACCCACTTTCTCCGCCTTATACATCCTGCCTTCCATGGATGAATTCACAAGCAAAGTACCGTCGATGTTATATACTTCGCAATGAAAAGTCGCCGCCTTCGCAGATTTCAAAACTGGGGCATTCTCTAACCTGCGCTGCTCAACGTCGTATTTCCCATCTGCCCGCTTGATGCGATATTTGATCATTTTGGTTGAATCCAATAACCATCCCCCTTCAGGCAAATTTGCCACACCATTCTTTGTAGCGTACTCGTCGATGAGTTTGTTTTCCGCCATAATCCGATTCAAAAACTTCTGATTGCGATAGGCGTCATAATCTTCGGCGCTTAACACTTTGTCAACTCGGATGATAAAACGCGCTTCTTTGCCTGATTCCAGCAGTCCAATCAAGGGAGATCCCCCAATCTTTTGCTTCAAACTATCTGTGCTAATTTTTACCTCCATCTCGGTACCGCTTCCCATCATCATCAAAGCCTCTAGCAATTCGTTTTTGGCCTGCATGGGATAGGGCAGTTCTTCCAAGGTATCCGATTTGAAACTGTTCTCCAAAGTATCTCCGTTTGGACCTATCAACATGTGATTCAACAACATAAAATGATGAGGGCCATAGGGCTTTTTCAAGGCTTCTCCTTGTGTAAATTTATAGACCAACCCTTTGTCTGAGGTTTTGAATCCACCATTGCAAGCCCACAACAACATCATCGGAAGCAACATTGCATATCGGGCAAGGTTTGATTTTTTTACATTGATTTTCATCGGTTCGATTTTTTGAATTAACGATTCCTGTTGCATTTTCTTTGAATTATTGAACAGCCAACAGTTGATTTTGATATTCCCAAACCACTTTCTTGAACTTGGCTACGGTGGCCTCAAGGGTGTCTGTACTCTGTCCGCCCGCCGCATTCCGATGTCCGCCACCTTCAAAATACTTGGTTGCGAGTTCATTGGCCGGGAAATTGCCTTTGCTACGGAAACTCATTTTAACGCGCTCGGTTCTATCGATAATCAGCACACTGAACACGATGTCTTTCAAACCCAAACCAAAATTTACCAACCCTTCGGTATCACCCGTTTGCACATGAAATTTCCGCAATTCATCGCGGTCCAAATAAATCAGGGCCGTTTTGCACTCGGGGATGATTTCCAACTTTTTGTATAAACTGTAACCGAACAAGCGACTTCTATCTAGTGAGAAAACATCGTAAATGTTGGCATGAATGACCAAATGATCGGCGCCATGTTCCATCAAGTCCGCCGCCAATCTGAGGGTAGCGGGCTTGGTGTTGTTGTGCTGAAAATTACCGGTATCCGTCATCAACCCTGTGTAAAGGCATGTGGCGATATCGGCATCCACAAATTCAGCCCCAAAGGCATCCTTAATCCACAGATAAACCAACTCACAAGTACTCGAAGCTTGGTGATTCCAGTAGGTAAAATCTGCAAATTCTTCTGGCTCTAAGTGATGATCCATCATTACTTTAACCGCCTTTGATTCACGCACCAAATCACCCAGCTGATTGATTCTCGAAAGTCTATTGAAATCC
>CANHGC010000121.1 GCA_947460045.1 Bacteroidota bacterium
TCTCCATTGTAAAATGTTTGTTTGATCCGGCATCCCAAAGTATTCAAATTTTTGGGTGGCTTGTTATTCCTTACTCTGTATCTTTCAAAGAACTTTATAAACTCAGATCCTAAGATCCGTTTATTGCTTGTTTCCCTTAGTGTTCCTTCCGAAACGGGGTGCAAAAATACAACTTCTTTTTGTTATTGTCAAGTAAAATGTGAAATAAATTTTATTTCTTTTTTACTCAACGACTACAACCTTCCGTTGTCTCTACTCCCAGTAACTTCATGAACGCTATCCAATCCAAAACCACTCCCAATCTCAACAACCTCCGCACTCTCGTTTGTTTGTTGTTGTTTTTACTTGTGGTCTCTATCAGAACGGGATGCAAAAGTACTACTATTTCCCGCAATTTCAAGTACTATCCGAAAAAAAACCAAAGAGAATCACCAACAACTAGCAATTCAATCAATTACGATTGAAAATAAATCAACGCCACAACAACGAACCATCCCCGTAACTCAAAAAACGGTACCCTTTCCCCATCGCATGCTCATAAATATCCCTCCATCTACCTCCGCAAAACGCAGAAACCAACATCAACAACGTGGATTTGGGCTGATGAAAGTTCGTAATCAACCCATCAACTACCCGAAATTCAAACCCCTCTACTATAAATATCTGTGTTTCGCCCCGCAATACACCACCCAAATCACTCACCTCCTTGCGCAAAACCCGCATCGCCTCTACCATTTCAATCCTCTCACCCCCAAACATGGTTAAACTGTGATCATACCCATCCGTGCTGTTCACCTTACCCTCCCAACAACCTTGCTTCATCCTACACCCCATAAAATACAAACTTTCTAGCAGCCTCATCACGGTAGTCCCGATACTTACTACCCGCTTCCCCGATTCCATCGCCACGATCAAAGCATCCAACATCCCCAACGTAACTTCAAATCGCTCCGAATGCATATCGTGGTCACTGGCCAATTCACTCGTCATTGGCTTAAACGTACCCGCCCCCACGTGCAATGTCAAATACCCAAAACCCACGCCTTTCAACAACAATTCATCCTTCAATCGATCTGTAAAATGCAACGACGCCGTAGGCGCCGCAACTGCACCCGCATTCTGAGCAAAGATGGCTTGATATCGATCCTTATCATCCACCGTCAATTCACGCTCTATATAAGGTGGCAATGGCACCTTCCCGAAATGTTCAATCGCATCCACAAACCCGTCAAAACCCTCCGGCAAATTCAACCTCACCTGATTCTTCTCTCGGTCATGCCATTCAATCTTCAACAAACCAACCATCTCATCGCCCAGCGCCCCGTTCTCCACGTCCATTTCACCCACTGCCAAACAAGCACCCTCTTTGAACTTCCTTCGATTCCCAACCATCGCCTCCCACAAACTCCACTCCGGATTCAAGGGATTCAGCAAAAACACCTCAACCGCCTGTCCACCGCCAACCACTTTGCCATGCAATCGGGCCGGAATCACCTTGGTATCGTTGGCCACCAAAAAATCACCGTCGTCCAAAACATCCAACAACCCCGAAAACTCCAAATCCAATATACCTTTCTTCTGTCCGATTTCACCCACTACATCAACTTCTTCTTCACCCCTATCCGCCATATGAGACTCACATTCATTTCCGTAAACCAACAATTTCGAAGCATCTCTCGGCTCTACCGCTTCAAAGGCGATGCGCGACGTTGGCAAATCATAATCAAAATCGGCCACTTTCAAGGCCGGCACTTTTGGCAAATCACTCATCACCCAACACTCCCTTCGCTAAACGTTAACGATAAAAATTGTATCAACTCGGCAAAAGCCTTTCCGCGATGACTCAATGCATTCTTTTGTTCGGCCGACATTTCAGCAAACGTTTGCTCATACCCCTCGGGCCGAAACAATGGATCGTAACCAAAACCGTCTACCCCATTCATTTCTGTCAAAATTTCACCCGCAACAACGCCTTCAAAAAACAGCGGCTCATACAATTCAGAGCCACCGCCCAACATTTTCGGCAAACCAACCACGCACAACACAGTTTTAAACTGCGCACATCGATCCTGCACACCTTGCATTTCAGTCAGTAATTTATCATTGTTGGTTCGATGATTCACAGGCTCTCCCCCATATCGTGCAGAATAAACCCCAGGCGCACCATTGAGGGCATTCACACACAAACCACTATCGTCCGCCACACACGGCATCCCCGTTAACTCAAAAATCGCTTGCGCCTTGAGCAGTGCATTGGCTTCAAACGTAGTTCCAGTCTCATCAACATCTATATCAATTCCCGCCTCTTGCAAGGATATCAAATTCAAATTCGTCCCAACGATGGCTTGGGCTTCAGAAATTTTGTGTGAATTATTGGTTGCAAAAACCCATTTCATCTGATTCCCCATGATCATTCACTCCCCTTTTTTGCGAACGGTTCTCTGTTCGATGCGTTTTTCGTAGTCTTTTCCTTGTACGATGCGATGCACATACACACCCGGTACATGAATATCGTTTGGGGTTAACACACCTGGCTCTACCAATTCTTCTACTTCGGCGATGGTTATCCGCCCCGCCATGGCCATCATTGGATTGAAATTCCTGGCGGTGTCTTTGAAAATCAAATTGCCATGTGAATCGCCTTTCCAAGCCTTTACGATGGCGAAATCGGCATCAAAAGCGTATTCCATCAGGTAAGTTTTACCGTTAAACACACGAACTTCCTTTCCATCAGCCACTTCTGTACCAACTCCCGCCGGAGTGTAAAAAGCAGGTATACCCGCACCGGCAGCCCTACATCTTTCGGCCAATGTCCCTTGAGGTATCAACTCCACTTCCAATTCACCGCTGAGCAATTGGCGTTCAAACTCCGCATTCTCTCCCACGTATGAACTGATCATTTTTTTTACTTGTCTTCCTTGTAGCATCAAACCGATACCAAAATCGTCTACCCCCGCATTGTTTGATATACAAGTAAGGTCTTTCACCCCCTTCTTCACCAAAGCCGAAATTGAATTCTCGGGAATACCGCACAAACCAAATCCCCCCAACATCAAAACCGATCCGTCTACAATGTCGTGAATTGCCTCTTCGGCAGATGAAAATACTTTTCTCATAATATTACAAATTTACTGAACCTCTAACTCTGCCGACAAACCTTTTTCGCACAATGCAGTACAAATGGGTTCCATGTCTTCATACGAACCTTTTTTCACCGCATACTTCCCGTTGTTGTGAACAAACCAAGCGCATTGCTCAGCCTGTAATCGCGTATGACCGCAATACTTCACCAAATTGGTTATTACCCAATCAAAAGAATTCACTTCGTCGTTATACAATACAATGACCCAACCGCTATCAATGAGCGTTTCTAAATCTTCTTGTGGATTGTATTTGGGCGATGGATTTGCGAAAATCATAAAAGGAAAATCTATTTTGACTTTTTTACCAAAATGCGAGATTTGGTCTCCTCGCCGCTCATCAAACGTTTGATGTTTTTGCGATGGGTAAACACAATCAATACAGCAACTGCGATACTAAACACTTGAATGCTCACATCGTACTGTCCGAAAACGTGAATAAACAGAACGGGAATAGACAGTCCGGCCATCAAAGACCCCAAGCTCACATATCCAGAAATGATATTTACCACCACAAATACTAGCATTGCCAATCCCGCAACCGCAGGATTCAGTGCAATGATCATCCCAAATAAGGTAGCGACACCTTTTCCACCTTGAAATTTTGCAAAAACCGGCAGAAGATGTCCAACCACGGCCAAAGCGCCAAATATGACTGAAAACATCACATAATCACTTTCATGCAGGCCTTCCCAACCCAATACGTTTACACCCTTCAACCTCGGCCAAAGCCAATTCATCACATCCACCAACCGCACTGCCATGTAACCCTTCAACACATCCAAAATCAAGACTATGCTGCCTGGCACTTTACCCAACACCCGAAAAACATTGGTTGCTCCTGCATTCCCGCTGCCGTGTTCACGCACATCAACGCCGTAAAATCTTCGCCCAATCCAAATGGCATTGGGGATTGAACCCAATAAATAGGCCATCAAAGCAAATAAGATCTCTAACATCATGGAATTTTCAACAAATTATGTTGTTGTTACAATTACAAAGATACCACAATCAAAAACAAATCGTTAGGGCTTAACCAATTTGAGTGTGGCCGTTTTACCTTCCGCCGTGATTTCAACCAGGTAAACACCCGATAGCAAACCACTCACATCCAATGATTTTCCGCCGCCCTCTATTGGCATCATTCCAACAACTTGTGACTTACCTTGCAAATCCCAAACGCGAACGTTTTCTATCTGCTTCACCGACATCGGCTCAATCACAAAATAAGAAGACGCTGGATTGGGGTGTGACTTAAACCAAGCCATCTCCCTCACCAATTTCCCCACAACCGAAGCGGGGGGCAATTCAAAGTTCTCTTCCCCATCGGCGCAATTGTTTGGACTCCCTTGTGCAGCATTGTATCCCAAACCTCGGCGAGCAAACGCTTTCCAGATCAAACCAGCATTAGCACCGCCATTTCTATTTTCGTCAGCCATCAACAGAGCATCTCTTGCATCTGTAAATCCTGGTCCACAGGGTTGCAACTTCATCGCATCGAAAACCAATTGAACCGCCATGTTGTTGCCGCCTTTGCCATTGTATAAATCCTCATCAAAACCGTACTTGTCAACAAATTCCCAATACATATCCCACAACATCGCACACCAAATCTCACCAGTGTAGTGCACTTCTGTTTGAATACCACTCGCCGCCTTGGCCAAATTCCCATATGTATGGGGATTTACAGTCATATTTGTGGAATAGGGATAAGTACGAATACCGTCTTCGGTGGCAGTTTGACCGAAAAGCCAATTTCCCACGCCGCGAGCTTGTGAACCCACATCGCCTTTCTTCGCTGTAAAAGCCAATCCTACAAAATCGCTCCAACCCTCTCCCATTTGCTCTGCGTTGCTCAAGCCATTGGAATTCGAAGGTCCGCATGTCAATCGATTCGAAATACCATGGGTATATTCATGGGCCATTACGCCCAAGTCCAAATCGCTATCCGTCTTTTTCGCAAAGGCCGAACTATCGTAAAATGTAACGTTCAAGGAGGTATCAGCGAGCAATTTTCGCAGTTCATTGGCGTTCGACAATTTTACAAAAATTACAGGAATGGTGATTTTACTGGCTTGCGATGTATTGTCGGTTGCCATGGTAATCACCGCATCCGTGGAAGAAGTATCGAGCAAAACAACCGCAGTTGCGCCGTATGATTGGGCTCTAAATACTTTTTGAACGAAGGTACATCCACCACGAACCACAGCGGCAATGTTTCCGTTCACTTGCGCCCCGTTAGACAGGTTGGTACAGCACTTGTTGGTAGCCGAGGCCACATTGTCTTTCACCAAAACAAGCTTCCCTGAAACAGGTGTTGCAGTAATTTTCTTTCCCCAGTTGCCATCGGTGATACCCACACCATATTTCATCCCAGCGCCATAATTCACCACCAAATTGGCCTTAACACTCACGCCATCCCAAATGTACATTTGCATCCTTGGCGCACTACCTTCTGGGGGTGTTGCGAAGTTGGCGTTGTTGGTTCCGCTGCCGTCTTGAGCATCTGCGCTCACCGCATCGTTGCCTATGCCTTTTCCAGAATAGTTTTTCTGTTGGAAATTGCCTGATTCTTCATCGAATCCATAGTGCTGCGACAA
>CANHGC010000122.1 GCA_947460045.1 Bacteroidota bacterium
ATTCGCAGTGAGGCCAGTGGGGACGAAAACGATACCCCAGAAGATTTTTATCGCGAAGAACAGAAGGCGGCGGAAGCCAGAAAAGGCAAAGCCAAAACCAAAACGCCCGTATTGGATAATTTCGGTAGAGATTTAACCAAAGCGGCTGAAGAAGGAAAGTTGGATCCCATCGTGGGTCGTGAAAAGGAGATAGAGCGTGTGAGTCAGGTATTGAGTCGTCGCAAAAAGAACAACCCTGTGCTCATTGGAGAGCCCGGCGTGGGTAAAACCGCGATTGCAGAAGGGTTGGCGTTGCGCATCATTCAGCGCAAAGTGAGTCGTGTGCTGTTCAACAAACGTGTGGTGAGTTTGGACATTGCCTCTATGGTGGCGGGTACCAAGTATCGCGGACAATTTGAAGAGCGCATGAAGGCGTTGATGATGGAGTTGGAGAAGGCCGATGATGTGATTTTGTTTATCGATGAGATACACACCATTGTGGGTGCTGGTGGTGCGAGCGGTTCTTTGGATGCATCGAACATGTTTAAGCCGGCTTTGGCCCGTGGAGAAATCCAATGCATTGGAGCCACTACTTTGGATGAATATCGCCAATACATCGAAAAGGATGGTGCTTTGGAGCGTAGGTTCCAGATGGTATTGATTGAGCCAGCATCGCCCGAAGAAACGGTTGAGATTTTACACAATATTTGCAATAAATACGAAGATCACCACGGTGTGAAATACACGCCTGAGGCCATTAAAGCCTGTGTGGATTTGAGTGTGCGCTACATGAGTGATCGCCATTTGCCCGATAAAGCCATCGATATTTTGGATGAAGCGGGGGCAAGGGTGCATATCAGTAATATCAATGTTCCGGCAGACATTGTGGATCTTGAAACCCAAATCGAGGCCATCAAAGTGGAGAAGAACAAAGTGGTGAAAAGCCAGAATTTTGAGGAGGCTGCGAAGCTGCGCGACACTGAAAAACGCCTTTTGGAAGATTTGGAAACCGCCAAAGCACGTTGGGAAGCGCAATCGGCCAATGAGAAATTCATGGTAACCGAAGACGATATCGCTGCGGTGATTTCCATGATAACGGGCATACCAGTAAAACGCATGGCGGAAGACGAGAGTCGGAGATTGTTGGCCATGGCAGACACTTTGCGCAAGCGGGTGATTGGTCAGGACAAGGCCATTGAGAAGTTGACCAAGACCATTCAGCGTACCCGGGCAGGGTTTAAAGAGCCCAATCGTCCCATTGGTTCATTTATTTTCTTGGGCCCAACGGGTGTAGGAAAAACAGAATTGGCCAAATCGTTGAGTGAGTTTCTGTTTGATGCAGACGATGCCATGATTCGGATTGATATGAGTGAGTTCATGGAGAAATTTGCCGTGAGCAGATTGGTGGGAGCGCCTCCAGGATACGTGGGTTACGAAGAAGGTGGCATGTTGACCGAGAAGGTTCGCCGCAAGCCCTACTCAGTGATTTTGTTCGATGAGGTAGAAAAAGCCCACCCGGATGTGTTCAACTTGTTGTTGCAAGTGTTGGATGAAGGACAAATGACGGATTCTATGGGTCGTAAGATCGATTTCAGAAATACGGTGATCATCATGACGTCGAACATCGGATCTAGGCAGTTGAAAGAGTTTGGCACGGGTGTGGGATTTGGCACCAATACCAAGGAGGTGAACAAAGAGAAAGACAGCAAGCAGGTGATCGAAGCGCAGTTGAGGAAGTTCTTTTCACCAGAATTTTTGAATAGGATTGATGATGTGGTGGTGTTTAATTCATTGGATCGCGCCGATATTATTAAGATTTTGGATGTGAGAATGGTGAAGATGTTGAAGCGCATTGGTGAGATTGGATATCAGGTGAGTTTGAGTGATGCGGCGAAGGCGTTTTTGGCTGATAAAGGATTTGATGCGGATTTTGGTGCCAGGCCTTTGCAGCGTGCCTTGCAGAAATACTTGGAGGAGCCATTGGCAGAGCAGGTGTTGCAGGGCAATTTGAAGGAGGGTGATTGTTTGTTGGTGGATTGTGCGGAGGGTGCGGAAGAGTTGAATTTTACGCCACAGAAGGCTGAGACATTGGCCTTGCCCGCAGAGGAAAAAGCCATCGATGCGCCCAAGAAGCCTCGCGCGACCAAAGCCAAAACAGAGAAAAAGTCAGAGGAATAATTGAAATTTCTCTTTGCAATAATTCAAATCACCTCGAACATTTCGGGGTGATTTTTTTTGGTCTAAATCGAAAGTTTGAGGTTGGTTGTGGATTTAAAAAAATCTTCGAATGTCCATGAATCGTACCCGGTAGTAGGGTGCGCTGAGGACATCGTACCGAATTCCGCCGCTAGAGGCTGAGTGGATGAAATAAATTTCGGTGGGAGTTACTTCTGTGATGATGCCTACGTGGCCCATGATGCGCCTGCTGGTGCTGTGTCCTTTGAAACAGATGACGTCGCCAGGTCTTGCGTGGGCGATGGGTACATGTACGCCGGCGTTGTGAAACAGGGATGAACTTGCGGGTGTTCTGATGCCCAATGTGGTGTTGTAGCAATAGCCCACAAAGCCGCTGCAATCGAAACCACTGGGTGATTTTCCGCCACCGCGGTAGTGTGTGCCCAAATGTGAGCCGGCTTCGCGCAACAGGGTGTTTATGGCCACCAAATCGGTGGATTCATCACCTACCAACGAGTCGGTTTGTGCACTCAAAAAATTGAATGATAATGAGATGAGGGCTATGGTGATTTTTTTGAGCAAAGCGGTTGAATGGGGTGTGTTGGTTGGTGATTTGATGTTGTTGAGTTATGATCTGGGCAGAAAAGCCATCATTTTTTTGTATCGATCGGTGTAGGTTTGGCCCATTTTGCCACCTTTTTCGCTCCAGCGTTTTTTCATGTTGGCCACGCGGTTACCTGGATCGGGGTGGGTGCTGAGAAATTCGGGGACGTTGACTTTGTTTTTTTCTTTCTGCATTTTCTCAAAGAATCCTGCTGCCCCTGCGGCGTTGTAGGAAGTTTGATACAACCAGTCAACCGAGCAATTGTCGGCCTCGGTTTCGGCGTCTCTGCCAAAGCTCAATTGTGCTAGGCCGGTGGCGATTTGCAGCAGTTGTGCTTTATTGGTTCCAAAAATGAGTTCGAGGAGTAGGTTGGCGCCAAATTCGCGGGTCATGGCATCGGTGGAATGTCGCTTTTCGGCATGTGCCATTTCATGTCCCATCACTCCAGCGAGTTGGTCTTCGCTTTCGAGGTATCTCATGAGGCCGGTATACACGTAGATGTAGCCACCTGGGGTGCAGAAAGCGTTTTGTATGGTATCGTTGTGAATGATGCGAATTCTCCAAGGGAAATCGTTTTTGTGTACCAACAAATTGGTGTTCAATATGCTATCTCGCACGCCGTAAATGTATTTGTAAAGGGTGGGGGCTTGGGCGGAATCCAGGACCACCGCGGCGCTGCCTTGTTCAAAACTTTGGGCCACTTGTTTGCCGAGGGCAACGTCTTGTTCAACCGGGAAAATGTTGACTTTGCCCAACCAACTGGAGCAACTGGAAATTGTGAAAGTGCTCACAATCAATAAGGCAATGAGGTAAATGCTTTTTTTCATCGAAAAGAATGGATAACCCCCAATAGCCAAAAATGATGCCAAAATGGGGTGGGCTTGAGTTTTTGTTTAGAAGGGGTAACCGATGCCTATGGCGATGGCTGTTTCATCGAGGAGGTATTTTCCAAGGGTGCCGGATACGTTTTTGGTCATCACCCAACGTTGGTCGATGGGTTTGCTTGGATCGCGGATGGGCAATCCCCAATCAACGCGGAACATGAATACGGATAAATCGAACCGAAGTCCGATGCCGGTGTTAAGGGCTACCTCCGACAAAAATGTGTTGCGATGGATTACGCCATAACCGTTTGCGGAGCCGGCGGCGCTCAGGTTCCAGATGTTTCCGGCGTCGAGGAAAAGGGCGCTTTCGATGAAGTTCTTAATCAGTGTGAAGCGGTATTCTAGGTTGGCTTCGAGCAGAAATTCTCCGGATCGATCGATGATGGATCCAGAAACTTCGGGCGTGTTCCCTGGTCCGATGCCGCGGGGTCTCCAGCCACGTAAGCTGTTGCTGCCACCAATGAAATATCGCTTATCGTAAGGAATCACGTTTGAATTCCAGTAGGGCAATGCCATGCCGAAATTTGCGCGGAATGCGATGGTGTTTAACTCGTCGATGTGTTGGTGGATTCGAATTTCGGTTTCCACTTTGGCGTATTGGAAATAGTTCACACCCAGCAATTGGTAGGAGCTGTCTGGGTTGTAATTGTCTTGAAAAAGGAATCTCGCCAAGCGGTGCCAGTTGCCGGAGGTTTCAAATCCTACGCGGCCGAAGAAATAGGTTTGACCGGGCTTGTTGCGGTTGTTGGTGTAAATGGATCCCAATTTGGCGGCGGTGATCAATTGGTCGGTGAAAACGCGTTTCACAAAATCTTGATCGAGCTGTGGCAATTTTGGCAAGAAGGCTGGGCTGATTTCGTTTTGGTTGAAACTCAGTTCGATGGGGGTGTAATACCAGCTAAAGTTGGGGCGGATGTATTGGAGTGAAACGGATGCTGGCAGCGAGCTGCGTTGAAAATTTGGGTTGTTTTCTGATTGATAGCTGAGAGAGAAAACGGTGTTTTTTCGTTGGTAGGCGTTTTTGATTTTGAATTTCTCGAGCATCGTGAAATTGGGCAAGGAGAGGGTCATGTTGAATCCTTGCTGCAGTCCGTATTGGAAATTGCCGAGTTCGCCCCGTTTGAAAATTGCTTCGTATGAGGTGATGGAGCTGATTTTTAGGTTTTCGCCATTGCCCAGGGCGTTGCGGTTGTTGAACGACATGATGCCTGCCAATCCAAAGGACCGTTGGCTTTGTGTTTGGAAGTTGGTTCCTGAGCTGCCTTGTGGTGAATAGAGGGCTTGGGGTTCTATCTGGGTGTAGATACGGGGAACGGCTTTGGCGGTGATGAAGGTGTTGATGAGTCCGCGCGCCGAATCAATTTCTTGGTGCAAATCCACATAAGAGAAGAGGGCCATGTCTACGAGTCCCACATAGGTTTGGTTGGTTACTGATTGTGAGAACCATCGTCCGGAATCGATCAAAACCACTTTTTCGAGTACGTTGGCTTTGAGGGGGTAGTGGTTGAGGGTGAAAAACTTGCCTTTGCTGCGGTGGGTTTGTGGGTGAATGTTGCTGCGGTAAATGTCTGAGCAAATGATGGTGAGGTTGGTGGTGCCAAATTTGTATCTGCGGAATTTCTTTTGGGCATTGGGGTTGTCGAGTTTGAGAAAAACGGCCCCTTCTTTTTTGTTTTGTAGGGTGTCGATTTCGTAGCGAAACAGATCGGGCTGGGCGTCGTAATAGCCGCGATCACGCAATTCGAGGGTGAGTTCTTCTTTGGCTTGGTTGAGGTTGTTGAGGTTTACTGGCCACCACAATCTGAAGGCGGTGTTTTGTGCCACCAAGGTATCGATGAGGGGTTTGAGGGCAGTATCTGCGGGCTCTCTGAAGAACGAATTGAGTCTGTAGGCGGTGCCAGGTTCAACAAGGTAGTTGACATTGGCTTTTCGTTTGGAGTGGGTAATTTCAGCGTTCACTTTTGCATCGAAGTAGCCCAAATTGAACAGGTGATTGGAGATGTTTTCAGCGCTGAGCTGGGTGAGGTTGGTATCGAGGAGAACGGGTGGTTCGCCCAATTTCTTTCTCAGTGTG
>CANHGC010000123.1 GCA_947460045.1 Bacteroidota bacterium
GAGCAGTTCGATATTGCTGTGAGTGAAAAAGAGGTAACTGAAGACATCAACTACTCTCGCAAACGTCATGGTAAAATGTTCGATGTAGAAACTTCAGAAGATGAGGACATTATCTATGCAGGTGTTACCGAATTGGATGAAGCTGGCAATGTATTGGATGGTGGTGTGTCTGATAAGAGCATCAGCTTTGTGGCTTCAATGATTGAAGATAAAAAAGCGAAGAAGTCTGTTTTGGGCAAAAAAGTGGGCGACGAAATCGTTGGCAGCATCAAAACCATACTCAACAACAACGAAACAGTCATTTCTAATACATTGGGTATTGCCAAGGAAGGCGTTGCTGATTTGAGCGACAACTTTAAAATGGTGATTACTGAAATCAAACGCAGAACCGATGCAGAATTGAACGAAGAATACTACAAAGAAGTATTTGGTGAGCAGGAAATCCCTGCCAATGAAGAAGAATATCGTGCCAAAATCCAATCGAATCTAGAAAACTATTACCGCAATGAAGCCGAACTTTGGTTGGATCATCAAATCGGTCATATGTTGATGGAGAAGCACCCCATCGAATTGCCAGATGAATTCTTAAAGCGTTGGTTGATCACTACAAAAGAATCTGAATACAACTTCGAGAACATCGAAGAGAAATATGCTGAAGAGAAAAGTGCTTTGCAACGACGTTTGGTGATCGACAAAATTGCCGCAAGCCAAAGCCTTCAAAGCAGCGAGGAAGACATTCGTGAGGAAGCCAGAATTTATTTCCACGGATTATACCGTCAGTACGGCATGAACATCCCTATGAACGATGCATTTTTGGATGAATCCATCAACAAGCGTTTGGGTGATCGTGAATTCGTGATGCAAATGGCAGATCGCGTGATTTATCGCAAGGCATATGATGCTGTGAAAGGTATTGTATCGATCAAATCGAAGAAGATTTCTGTTGAGGATTACTTCAAACACGTAAATGCTCATAAAACTGAGCATGGAGAGTAATCTTTTCTGAATTAGATTTGTTACTTAAACATACAATCATGGATTACGGCAAAGAATTTCAAAAATACGCAACCAAGCACTTGGGTATCAGTAGCTTACGAGTTGACGAATACACCAAGTTGGTTTCTCAAAGCGGGGGTATCTATGGATTAACCCCAAACATCATCGAAGAGCGTCAAATGAACGCGAGCGTGATCGATATTTTTTCGCGCTTGATGATGGATAGAATCATTTTCTTGGGTGTTCCCATTTATGAAGATGTTGCCAATATCATCATGGGTCAATTGTTGTTTTTGGAAAGCGCAAATCCAAACCGCGACATTCAAATTTACATCAACAGTCCAGGCGGTAGCGTTTATGCGGGTCTAGCGATTTACGACACCATGCAGTATATCAGCTCTGATGTAGCTACCATCTGTACCGGAATGGCTGCAAGTATGGGCGCTGTATTGATGTGTGCTGGAGCTCATGGCAAAAGAACCGCTCTTCCCCACTCTCGCATCATGATTCACCAACCCTTGGGTGGTGCTCAAGGTCAGGCATCGGACATTGAAATCACATACAAAGAAATCAGCAAGTTGAAGAAGGAGTTGTACGACATTATTTCGCACCACTCTGGACAACCTTACGAGCGTGTTGAGAAAGACAGTGATCGCGATTATTGGATGACTGCCGAAGAGTCTAAAACTTACGGCATGATTGACGAGGTGTTGGGACGTCGCAACAAATAAGCTTGAATGAAAGCCAAAGACCCCATTTGCTCCTTCTGCGGTCGCAGAAAGAGTGAAACATTGATGCTAATTTCTGGACTAGATGGTCATATTTGTGATCAGTGCGCAGAACAAGCACAGAAAATTATAGAAAAAGAGATGGGCTTCGGAGGCGAAGCTCAAGCAATCGATAGTACTTCTGGTGAAGTGGGTGGTAAAAAACTCCCCAAACCCACAGAAATTAAAGCTTTTTTGGACCAATACGTCATTGGTCAAGATCAAGCAAAAAAAACATTGAGCGTTGCCGTATACAATCACTACAAACGTTTAAATAGTAAAAAATCATCCAAAGACGCGAGTGTTGAAATTGAAAAATCCAACATTCTGATGATTGGTGAAACAGGCACTGGTAAAACATTGTTGGCTAAAACACTGGCTCGTATTTTGGATGTCCCATTTTGTATCGCCGATGCCACAGTTCTTACCGAGGCTGGTTATGTGGGTGACGATGTAGAAAGCATACTCAGCAGACTATTGCAAGTAGCCAATTACAAGCCTGAAATGGCAGAACGAGGCATCATCTATTTGGATGAAATGGATAAAATTAGTCGCAAAGGCGACAATGCCTCCATTACCAGAGACGTGAGTGGCGAAGGTGTGCAGCAGGGTCTTTTGAAAATCCTCGAGGGCACCATTGCCAATGTGGCCCCTGAAGGCGGCAGAAAGCACCCTGATCAAAAATACATCAAGGTAGATACCACAAACATCCTTTTCATTTGTGGTGGTGCATTCGATGGCATTGAAAAAATCATTTCACGCAGGGTACAAAAGCAATCTTTGGGCTTCAAAAGTTTACATACAAAAGAAGTGCAGGACAAAAAACTGCTAAGCTTGGTTGCGCCCACAGATTTGCGCTCATTTGGTTTGATTCCAGAATTGATTGGTCGTTTACCCATTTTAACCGCACTAGAGCCATTGGATAAACCGGCATTAAAATCGATTTTATCAGACCCAAAAAATGCCCTGCTCAAGCAATATCAACACCTATTTTCATTAGATAAAATCGAATTGCACATCAACGATGATGCTATCGATTTCATTGTTGACATCGCTTTTGAAAACAAATTGGGTGCGCGTGGATTGCGGGGTATTTGTGAGGCAATTCTACAAGATTTCATGTATGAAGGCCCCAATGCTAAAGGGAAAACCACAATCACCATCACCCGAGAAATTGCTGAAGAAAAATGGAATCGGGCCGATAGTCAAAAATACGCCTAACCCCCTGCCCCATCGGCAAGTTGGAACCCTGTAGTTGTTTCCCTTATTTTTTTGGGTAAATTGCGCCTAGTTATGGAAAAGAATAACAAAAGCGTGCTCACCGCCTGGACAATGTATGATTGGGCGAACAGCGTTTACTCACTCAGTATATCATCTGCCATCTTCCCTACTTTTTACGAGAGTTTTACACCCAAGCACATTGAATTCATGGGGTATGATTTCAAGAACACGGCTCTATACAGTTATTGCCTCAGTTTTGCCTTTTTGATTAATGTACTTTTGGTTCCATTGCTATCCGGTATCAGCGATGCCTCCGGTGCAAAAAAGCCCTTCATGAGATTTTTCGTAATCTTGGGAAGTATTGGTTGCAGTAGTTTGTATTTTTTCAATGGCAGCAATTACATGTATGGCTTGATTTGCTTTATGGTGGCCACTTTGGGTTATGCCGGAAGCTTGGTTTTCTATAACGCCTTTTTGCCGGAGATCGCCACACCAGATCGGTTCGACCGTCTCTCAGCAAGGGGCTTTACCATGGGTTACATTGGTAGCGTTCTGATGCTGATTTTCAATCTTTTGTTGCTCATCAAACACGATTGGTTTGGACTACCCAGCCCCAAAGAAAGTGTATTACCTTTTCAGGTGGGATTCCTAACAGTGGGTATTTGGTGGCTTTGTTGGTCGCTCTGGCCATTGATCAAACTTCCAGGGAAATTGGCTTCCAAAGCCCAAACGAGCATTTGGAGTGGATACCATGAAATTCGCAAGGTGTATCAGGAGGTGAAAACGATGAAAGCCGTGAAGATTTTCTTGGCAGCATTTTTTGTTTACACCATGGGGGTTCAAACAGTGATTTATGTAGCCGCTTTGTTTGGGAAAAATGTACTACTACTCAAATCAGAAGAAATGCTCACCACGATCCTTCTTATCCAATTGATTGGTATTGCGGGCGCCTATTTCTTTGCGTTTGTGGCTGATCGAATGGGCAATAAACCAGCGATCTTAATTAGTTTGGTAATATGGACAGTTGCCTGTTCCCTTGCCTACTTGCTTGAGCCCCAAAAACCCAACCAATTTTTTGCCTTGGCCTGTCTTATCGGGACTGTAATGGGTGGTATCCAGAGTCTTTCTCGGGCCACTTATGCCAAACTCATTCCAGGCGACAGAGACAATACCTCCTATTTCAGCTTTTTTGAAGTTACTGAAAAGTTGGCCATTGTTTTGGGCACATTTGCTTGGGCTGCCATTGACAACATCACCGGTGATATGAGAAATAGCATTTTGATGTTGATGGTATTCTTCATTTGTGGCATTGGTATTTTATATTTTTTACCAACCGACAAATTGAAAAGCGCCAAAACAACTTAACGCATCAAAGTGATTGAACCGCTGTATTCATAGATTTCATCGTCCATAGAATACAAACTGATCTTGTAGAGATAAACACCATCTTGGCATTCAGCACCATTGGCAGTTCCATCCCAACCTTTCAGTAAATCATTGGTTTCGTACAACTTCTCACCCCAACGGTTGTAAATCTTCATCACCGCATTTTTATAATTCATAGCCACTGGAGCAAAAGTATTGTTCTTGTTGGGCCCAGAACCATCTGGCGTAAATGCATCCGGTATAAATACAATGATGTCGGGTCCAACATAAACCGTGCGATATGCCGTGTCTGCGCAACCTTTATCTGATTTGGTGATCAAACGAATTGTATAGGTTGCAGTATCCTTGCCGTAGGCATACAATGTACTTTTGGCAGTAGACGTATCATCAGACTGATTCAATACACCAAAGTCCCAATGGTAATTCAAAACAGCTGGAAATACGGAACCATTGATACTGCTTGTATTGGTCAGTTTGAATTTTGGCAAAGCCACCGTTGTTTTCGTTGGGTCTGTCATAAAGCCAGCCACTGGTATTGGATACGCCTCAACAGTGGTCACTGATGTGTCTTTACAATTACCCGCAGTGTTATTGGCAACCACCGATACATTGTATTTGCCTTGTGTGGGGTAAATCACATTCAACGGATTCTGCAAGTTTGAGGTATCTCCGTTGCCAAAATCCCAACGATACGCCATTTGATTCGATGCAATACCGCGGTTGTCGGTTACATTCCATGTAGTGGTCAACGGTACGCAACCTGTTTGCATGGCAATGGGCGACAAATCTGGGTATTGGTGTAACACAATCTCGATGCTATCGCTGGCTGTTGGACATACGTCGTTGGTGATGGGTGTGGTTGTTACTTTCAAGAAGGCACCTTTTTGTGTCTTGTCTTGCGCGCCATGAACGTACAATACATTTTCTGAGGTGTTTCCTGATGCAAAACTTCCATCACTCATGGTTCCACTGGCATGTTTTTGCAAGGTCCATTGAACCTTCGCATCGCTGTATTTGCTTGTACTTTGGATGGCAAATGGGCTGCCCTCACACGCACTCGCCGGCTTCGGCGTACTGATGCTGATGGTGGGTTGATTCCTTACAAATAAACTATAAACCTCCGTATCTGAACATCCGTTGTTATCGGTGTAGGTAAAGCGGAAGCTATGTGGGCCTTCTACATTCGTTGCACTTCCCAATGTGAATGGTTTAAAGCTTGATGCTCCTGTAACCGTTACACCCGCGCTAGTACCTGTCCACACACCAGTAGCAGATGCTGGCTTGGTCTGGGTGGTATTGATGCGTGTGTTCAAATCCAATGGGCTGC
>CANHGC010000124.1 GCA_947460045.1 Bacteroidota bacterium
GCAATATTCCGTCTGTTGGACAATTAGACCGTAGACATGGTGATCGTTGGAAAAGTAGCACCATCATCTCTTTGAGCATCGGACAGGGTGAAATTTTGCTTACCCCTTTACAAATGTGCAATACGGCAGCCATTCTTGCGAATCGCGGTTGGTATTATTCACCCCACTTGATTAAGAGAATTGAAGGTTATAGCGATACAGCCTGGGATAGACAGTTTAAAATCAAGCATTTCACAACGGTAGACCCTAGGTATTTTCAGTATGTCATTGATGGCATGTCGGATGTAACAAAACCTGGTGGAACCGCCAATGGTACAGGCATTGAGGGCATTGAAATTTGCGCTAAAACGGGAACCGCTCAAAACCCGCATGGTAAAGACCACTCCATTTACATTGCCTTTGCGCCAAAAGACAACCCCAAAATAGCCATCGCTGTTTTGGTCGAAAACGGCGGATTTGGGGCAACTTGGGCGGCGCCTATTGCCAATTTAATGATTGAAAAGTATATAAACGGCGCCGCTGAATCATCCAAACCGGCCATGGAAGAACGCATCAAAACAAGTGTGATTCAATAATGAGATACAGCCCAATGACGAGCAATAACCAAGAGAAGATAGACGGACTGTCTGTTTTTCTCTATGTGGTTTTGATTTTCATTGGATTCATCAGCATTGCCAGTGCTACATCTGATGTGAATCAGGCATTTTATTCATTATCGGACATAGCCATCAAACAACTGGTTTTTGTATTCGGTGCAATACTGATCATTTTCACCATCGTGTTTTCTAATGTTGTGGTGATTGATTACTTCGCTTATGGTTTTTATGCCGTTGCTATATTCCTGAACATTGCGGTATTGTTCTTGGGGCGAGAAATATCCGGAGCGAAATCTTGGTTTGGATTCGGTGGATTTGGTATACAGCCCAGTGAATTCGCGAAAGTAGCCACGGCTATGGCATTGGCTAAATTCTTGGGGACATACGGAATACGTTTTCAAGGTACAAAAAACATCGTCACATCACTGGGAATCTTCCTGCTACCCATGGCGATTATTTTGATTCAGAACGACACGGGAAGTGCCTTGGTATTTTTATCGTTTTTCTTGGTCCTTTACAGAGAGGGGCTACCTGGATACATCTTGCTCAGTGCTGTATGGTTGGGGATTTTGGCCATTTTTAGGATTATCAGTGAAGCAACTGGGATTTCAAGTTTTTATGGGTATGGATTTTTGCTTGGATTGGGATCGATCATTGTGTTTTTTGTGCGAAAAGACCGTGGCATATCCATCTTAGTAACAACGGTTGCGGTACTTTCCTCTGCTTTTTATACGATTGTAGGTAAATTTTACTTGAACATTTTACAGCAATATCAGAGAGATCGCATCGAATTGGTTTTGGGGTTAAAGGAAGACGATCGTGGACTGGGCTTCAACTTAAAACAATCTAAAATAGCCATTGGCGCGGGTGAAATGTGGGGTCGCGGGTATCTCAAGGGCACACAAACAAAAATGGGTTTCGTGCCAGAGCAACATACAGATTTCATTTTCGATGCCATCGGCGAAGAATGGGGTTTTGTAGGCAGTACACTATTCTTATTGATTTTTTCGGGGTTACTCATTCGTTTGGTCATATTGGCGGAACGACAGTCAACAACATTTGGCCGGGTATTGGGCTACTCGCTGGCCTCTGTGTTATTTTTCCATATGTCGATCAACATTGGAATGACCATGGGATTGGTCCCAACCATTGGCATCCCTCTCCCATTTATCTCCGCGGGAGGTAGTAGTTTATGGGCCTTTACCTTGTTTTTGTTTACCTTTTTACGGGTAGACCAGGTAAGGAAGTAAATAGAGAATTCCGTATTATTGTAAGGATTATATTTATGCAAACAAAACAGTTGGCACAACTTTGTTTTTCGGCCATTGCAATTGGTGCAGTAATGGTTTCTTGTGGCGGGAGCGACAATGAAAATGTAGAAAAACTTTTCGAAAAAATGGATCCCTCTACCACGGGAATTGATTTTGTGAATACAGTTCCAGAGAATGACAGCTTGAACCAATTTACCTATCATTATCTCTATAACGGGAGCGGCGTTGCCATTGGCGATATCAACAATGATGGTAAGAACGATTTGTATTTTTCTGGCAATGAGAAGTCGTCCAAGTTATATTTAAACGAAGGCGATTTCAAATTCAAAGACATCACTGAACAAAGTGGAACTGCTACGAAGCAATGGATTAGCGGTGTGAGTATGGTTGATGTGAATAACGATGGGTGGCTTGATATCTATGCTTGTTCATCGGGACCGAAACAATTGAAGCAATCAAAACGAAATTTGTTGTTCATCAATCAAAAGGATGGCACATTCAAAGAATCCGCCAAGGAATGGGGTGTGGATGACGGTGGTAACGCCACTTGTGCCACGTTCTTTGATTATGACAAGGATGGAGATTTGGATTTTTATTTGGGCAATCACGCAGATCAATTTTTCTCAAACATCAACACCAAATTCACCCCTACCTTGAATATGGATGAATTCAACCAGCAGCATTTTTTTAGAAACGATGGCAACAAATTTACCGACGTTTCTCAAACGGCTGGAGTTGTAAAAATGGGTTACTGTTTGAGTGCCGCAGCAGCCGATTACAACAACGATGGATTAACAGACTTATATGTTTGCAACGATTACCACGTTCCGGATTGCTACTATATCAACAATGGAGATGGTACATTTACTGATCAGTTTGATGTGGCGTTCAAACACTCTAGCACCAATTCAATGGGAAGCGATGTGGCAGATGTGAACAATGATGGTTTCAGTGATTTAATTACGGTTGACATGCTCTCTGAAAGCCCCAGAAGATATATGGGATTGATGGGCCCCAAAGATTATGATTACACCATGGTGGGTATCAAAAATGGCTACAAACACCAGTACATGAAAAACAACCTACAAATGAATTTGGGGAATGGGCATTTTTCAGACCTCTCCTATTTGTATGGTGTTGCCAAATCAGATTGGAGTTGGAGTCCACTTTTATCCGATTTTAACGATGATGGATTTACAGATATTTTTGTTTCCAACGGTTACTACAGAGATGTCACAAATTTGGATTTCATTTTTTACCAAAGCACTGTAGAACAACAAGAAAAACGTGACTTAACCCACGATGAGTTATTAAAAAAATTGCCTTACGAAAAAATTCAAAACTTCTTCTTTCAAAACAATGGTGGACAAGGATTTACCAATCGTGCTGGTGAGGTAGGTCTAGACGATTTAACCTTGAGTACGGGTTCGGCAAGTGGTGATTTGGATGGCGACGGCAGAATGGATTTGGTCGTTTGTAACCAAGGTGAGGTACCGCTCATTTATAAAAACGTAAATACCCAAAATCACTTTTTAAACGTGCAGTGTAAAGGGGATCAATCGATGAACCGCTTTGGCATTGGTTGTCAATTGTATGCTTCGGATTCAGCCGGACAGTACCGCAAATTCGAAATACAATCGGCCAGAGGATATCAAAGTTCTTCGGAGCCCATTGCTCATATTGGTATGGGGGAACGCGAAACGCTGAACGAACTCGTTGTTTTATGGCCCAACGGAAAGGCACAGATCCTCAAAAACATCGGCGTAGATCAAACTTTGGTTGTGAATAGTGCGGATGCGAATACAAAATGGGATCCAAATGTGATCCGATCTAACGACATTGAATATTTCAAGGAAAATGGTGAATTATGGAATTTGAACTTCGCCCATTTGGAACAAGAGAATCCAGATTTCAAAAGGGAACCACTCCTACCTCATCGATACACAACACTGGGACCGGGAATGTCGTCTGGTGATGTGAACGGAGATGGACTCATTGACGTTTTTATTGGTAATGCCCGCGAGAGCAGCGGTTCGAAATTGTTTCTCCAACAAAGCAACGATGCCGGCAGTTATGTGGCCGCAGCCAGTCAGCCTTGGAGTAAATTGGATGCAGACGTGATGGGTTCCTTGCTATTTGATGCGGATGGAGACAAAGACTTGGATTTATATGTGGCTGTGGGAGGTTCCGAATTTGAGTGGCCTTCGAACAAATATGAACACAAAATGTATGTAAACGATGGTAAAGGGAATTTCTCAGAAGGAAAAGGATTGTTACCATCGGTAATCAGCAGCTCTAGCTCAGTTACATCCTCCGATTTTGATGGAGATGGAGATTTAGATTTGTTTGTAGCCGGACGAATCATGCCGGGGAACTGGCCCACATTGGAAGTTCGTAGTTATCTCTTACAAAACAATGGTGGCAAATTTAGAGACGTAACGGCTGCATTGGCCCCTGATTTAGAAAATGCAGGTATGATTTGTTCAGCCGTATTCAGCGATTTTAATGGAGATGGCAAACCTGATTTATTGCTTGCCGGAGAATGGATGCCCTTGATTTTCATGGAAAATAGCGGCGGTAAATTCGTGAATAAAACTGGAGAAGTTGGTGATGCTTCCATTTCAGGTTGGATGAATAGTATTTTGCCGATGGACATAGATAACGATGGGGACATTGACTACATCGTGGGCAACAAAGGCAACAACAGTTTTATACAAGCGAAAGTTGGAAGCCCTTCCAAAGTTTTCTGGTCAGACTTTGATGGAAACGGACGACAAGACATTGCAATGAGCTATCAATATGGCGGCGCTGACTATCCCCTATTTACGATGGACGAAATGGGTAAGGCCTACCCGTTCTTCATTAATAAGAAATTTACCACTTATAATGATTTTGCTGGTAAAACGATGGAGGAAATTTTTGGTGCGGATATTTTGAAGCAAAATAGTTTAACAGCAAACATGTTTTCGAGTTTTATCGCTGTGAACAATGGCGGTAAATTTACCTTTACAGAAATGCCAATGTGGGCTCAAGCAGGTCCTTTGTTTGGCATGACCAATTTCGACGTTGATGGCAACGGTTATGAAGACATCTTGTGTACTGGTAACAATTACAACACCCGCGTACCCCATGGCCGAGACGATGCACAACCAAGTTTTGTCTTGTTCAACGATGGCGGTACTTTCAGGTATCAATCTGGATCCAGGAATGGACTATATAACCAAGAGGATGGTAAATCTATGATGATTGTACCAGGTCCAAAAAATGAGGTGAGAGTACTCATTGCAAACAACAATGGCAAGTTGCGGGGTTATAAGGCCATGAATGGCAAATCGCAGCCCCAAGGTGTGCAGTTTGTAAACTCTCCTATTGCCGCGAGCTATGCAAAAGTCACAGTCAATGGTTCCACAAAAATGGTTCACTTGAACAGTGGTAATGGTTATCTATCGGCTGGAGCCAGAGGCATTTGGAAGACCAAAGGGGTTGGCAATATTGAATTTTATGATGTGAATGGAAAAAGATTGTAAATACTTTTCAATCTGTGATTGACAATTGCTAGAAAATTGTTATTTTTGCGACCTAATTGTCAAAACCGGGCTCGCCCCACATGAATTCCGCAAAGAAGCAATCATTCACCATTAGCTCATGAGAAGCTCCGTGCGAGTCATCTCCGTGAATTCCAAACGTTTTATAATGAAGAATAAAGACTGACGTTACGGAAACCTGGACAACGTTATCAAATCGAGAACCGCCTGTAAC
>CANHGC010000125.1 GCA_947460045.1 Bacteroidota bacterium
CGCGTTTGGATGATCGATGGTTGATAGAAAGAAAAGATGAAAGTCGCCGGTTTTACAATAGCTAGAAATGTGGTTCAGGCCGATTATCCGTTAAAGGAGGCCTTGTTATCGGTATTGCCCCTGTGCGATGAAATGGTGATTGCAGTTGGAAATTCTGTGGATGGAACCAAAGAGTATATCGAATCCATGAATGAACCCAAAATCCAATTGTTTGATACGATTTGGGACGATAATAAGCGAGTGGGTGGAGCGGTATTGGCCGATGAAACCAATAAAGCTTTATCGAAAGTGCCAAAAGATGCGGATTGGTTGGTGTATATCCAAGCCGATGAATGTTTGCATGAGAAGTACTTGCCTGCGGTTAGGTCCGCCATGGAAAAGTATCTACACGATGATGAAGTGGATGCCCTTCTTTTCGATTACCTGCATTTTTACGGGAACTATTCTATGGTAGGTGATTCTCGACGTTGGTATCGAAATGAAATCAGAATCATCAAGAACCATCGAGATATTGTGAGTTGGAAAGATGCGCAAGGCTTCAGAACTCGGGATGCCCAGAAGCTCAAGGTGGCGAAGGTGGATGCGTGTATTTACCATTACGGATGGGTGAAGCATCCCAAATTTCAACAACAGAAACAAGCTCAATTTCACCGTTTGTGGCACAGCGATGAATACATGAAAACCAAGGTGCTGGTTGCCAATGAATTTGACTACTCAAACATTGATTCATTGAAGCATTTTCATGGGACACATCCAGCCGTTATGCAAAATCGCATCGAATCTATGGATTGGCAGTTCGAAATTGATCCAACGCGCAAGAACTTCGGAATGAAAGCCCGACTTTTGCATTGGATTGAAAAAACAGTGGGTTGGAGAGTGGGTGAGTATAAAAATTATAAATTGATTCGATGAACAACAAAAGAGTGGTGGTTATAGGTGCTGGTGCATCTGGATATTTCGCGGCAATTCGCACAAAAGAGTTGAGTCCAGAAACAGAGGTGGTGCTGTTAGAAAAAACGGGGAAAACCTTGGCCAAATTGCGAATCAGTGGGGGAGGACGATGCAATGTGACTCACCATTGTTTGAGTAACTCAGAATTGTTGAATTACTACCCTCGTGGCAGATCGTTTTTGAAAAAGACATTCAATCATTGGAATGTGAAAGACACGATCGATTGGTTTGAAAAAAATGGCGTAGAATTAAAGACTGAAGCGGATGGAAGGATGTTTCCAATCACAGATTCGTCGGAGACCGTTGCTCAATTGTTGGAATGGAAAGCCAAGAAATTGGGTGTGCAGTTGATAACCAATTCTTCGGTGGTAACCATCGTGCCCATGCCCAAGGAGGGTTATTACCGTTGGCAGTTGAATTTCAACACGGGTGGCAGTGAAATGGCCACGGACGTGGTTTTGGCTGTGGGTGGCTTTACAAAAGAATCGCAATACAACATGATTTCTGTGTTGGGGATCGATATTGTTCCTCCAGTGCCTTCATTGTTTACTTTCAATATTCCGGATGAAACATTGCATGCCATGCATGGTGTTTCTGTGCCAGATGCCAAAGTAAAGATGGTTGGGTTCCCGGAAACTTACAATGGTCCACTGCTGGTTACCCATTGGGGCATAAGCGGTCCGGCTGTATTGAAAACAAGTGCCTGGGCTGCTCGTTGGATGAATGAAAAGGCCTACGTAACAACGGCGTTGGTTTCATGGTTGAACTTGAACGAAGAGCAAATGCGTGTGATGCTGAATGATACTTTGTTGGGAAATCCGAAAAAATTGATGTCGAACATCGTTATCGAGGGAATTCCTCGAAGACTGTGGGATTATATCATGAGTAGGGCTGAAACACCCATCACTAAAATGGCTGCGGATTTGAGCAAGTACGAGTTCAATAAGTTGATAGAGAATCTGTTGCGTATGCCATTTCAAACAGACGGTAGAACCATGTTCAAAGAAGAATTTGTAACTGCTGGTGGAATTGATTTGGCCCAAGTGAATCCCAATACTATGGAAATGAAGGGCGTACCCGGGATTTATGCCACAGGTGAAGTATTGGATATTGATGGTGTTACTGGTGGCTTTAATTTTCAAGCAGCGTGGTCTACAGCCGCAGCAGTAGCCAAAGCCATCGCCAATTAATCTTTATCGTTGAATTTATACCCCAAACCGCGGTGACTTAAAAAATACTTCGGGTTTTTGATGTCTTCTTCGAAGTACTTCCTGAATGCCAAGATAAAATTGTCTATGGTTCGCGTGCTTGGGAATACCGTGTAACCCCAAACTGTTTTTAATATTTCTTCGCGGGTAACAACTTGATTCTTTTTCTCAATCAGCAAACGCAACAACTGCGCTTCTTTTTTCGTGAGTTTGAATTCTCCATTGATTCCCATCGCCTTGTAGCTATTGAAGTCAACAAAATTGCCGCCAAACGTGAACTCCATGAAATTGATGGTGGGGTCTTCTCGATGCGCACGCATCAATATTTTTTGAACACGAAGCAACAATTCCTCCAACTCAAATGGTTTGCTCATGTAATCATCGGCGCCCGATTTTAACCCATTGATGCGATCTTGGGCTGTGCTGCCGGCCGACAATATTAAGATGGGTACATTGTTGCTAGATAATCGGATGTGATGAGTGGCTGTTAAACCATCCATGCTGGGCATCATGATATCCATAATGATCAAATCGAAACTCTCTGTTTTCAACTTGTTGATCGCCACAGCACCATGCGGAGCCAAGGTGACTTTGTAGCCCTCGGATTCTAAATTGATTTTTAATAGTTCGGCGAGGTCTTGTTCATCCTCTACGACCAAAATTCGGTAGTTAATCATTCCATTCTACAATCGTTAGCGTTAAAGACAATGTTGAAATTTGAGCCTTGAGGTGAGTTCGATGAAACTTCAATGCTGGCTTTGTGTAATTGTAAAATTTGTTTAACCAAATACAATCCCAATCCTGAGCCAGACCGACTTCTAGTTTTCTCATCGCCAATTCTATAGAACTTCTCAAAAATGTGATTTCGCTCATGTACGGGTATACCCATTCCTTCATCAGAAACTGAAACTCCGTATACGCCATCCTTGATGAATGAATTCACGTTAATATGAACGCAGTTTTCTTCACTATATTTTATCGCATTTGTAAATAAATTAATAAAAACGATTTTTAGCATCTGCTCATCACAAAAAATGAAAAAATCTACCGATTCTACTAAAGATTTTTTTAGCCTTTCGCCAATTGTGAATTGCCCATCATCGATGGCCTTTGTGATGATCGAATGGATGGAGATCCATTTTTCGTTTTTTGTGGGTATTCGATTCTCAAATTGAGTGGCCAATAAAACGCGCTCCATAAGTCCCGAAAGCCTGTCGATGTTCTGTTTCGAAATTTCTAAAACACGGTCTTGATTCTCCTGATTTTTGTTGCGAATGACGGTTTGGATCGCCAGTTTGGCTGCGGCAATGGGTGTTTTTAACTCATGGGTTACCGCCATCATGAAATTTGCCTTCTGTTGATTGAACTTCAAGATTTTTTCCAGGTAAAAATACATGAATGCAATGATAATCAATGTGATTAGGCCGGCCGCAATGCCTTCTCCCAACCAAGCATTTTGCTTTGAGTGTAGTTTTTTCTGAATTTGAAGTACGGTCTTCTTTTTGGGAGTAAATCCAATTTTGATTACATGTACATGGTTGTTTCGATGTGATTCATTCACCTGCACATCCATGTTGTAATAATTAGCATGACTAAATGCATTTTTAATTAAATAACTAAAATTAGTATCTTTGTAATAATAAGTCAAAAAAGTTGAGGTAATTTCTGATGGTTTTTTGGTGTTTTTATTGATGAATTTTTCAATACAAAGTTCTTTTTGAATTTGTAGTGACCTCAATTGCAATTCTGATTCGGCTCTGTTATACTTCAACAGCGAGTATGTCCACCAACCCAACGCAGCGGTCATGTATAGAGCAATGAATATGGCGATACCCGACAGGATCTTCTTTTGTTTGATCATGGTTTAGAAAACTTGACTAAAAACATCGTAAAGGTCGCAATATTCCTCGGAACATAATAACTTGCCATAGAATTTGTCTGACCCATATATGAGCCCCGTTAACAGCCAATTGAAGAGGATTTCTGAAGAACTCACATCCATAGAATTTCTTTTTTCCTCCGATGAAACTCAGCCTTATGGTTCAGATTACACCGAAGATTTGTTTTTTCCCCCTGCGGCGGTTTGTTTCCCGAATAGTACTTTGGAAGTATCGCAAATTCTCACTCTGTGCAACTCGATGGATGTTCCCGTTTACACGAGGGGTGCAGGTACTGGGTTATCTGGCGCATGTTTGCCAGTAAAAGATGGCCTTGTATTGAGTACGAAAAAACTCAATCGTATCATAGATATTGACACCCAAAACCTTACTGCAACCATTGAGTCGGGCGTGATCAATGCACACTTGAAAATGGCTGTGGAAGAGTTGGGTTTGTACTATCCGCCAGACCCTGCATCGCAAGGAAGCTGCAGTATTGGTGGTAACCTTGCCCATGGTGCCGGTGGTCCAAGGGCCGTTAAGTATGGCATTACTCGCGATTATGTGCTCAACCTTGAGGTGGTGCTGCCCACGGGTGAAATCATTTGGACAGGGGCCAATACGTTGAAGAATTCTACAGGGTTTTCGTTAACACATTTGATGATTGGTAGCGAAGGGATGCTGGGTGTAATCACCAAAGCGGTGCTCAAGCTCATTCCCAAGCCAACCCAAGAATTGTTGTTGGTAGCCTCATTCGAAAATCTAGAAGATTGTGCCAAGGCCGTAAACGCGGTCTTGTTGTCGAAATTTAAACCCTGCGCCATCGAATTGATGGAGAAATCAGGTGTGATCATTTCAATGCATGCCACCCAAACCACGTTTCCAACCCACGATGCGGCAGAAGCATATCTGCTTTTTGCTTTTGATGGATTCGATGGGGATGATCTGTTTTTACAAGCCGAGGGCATCTATGAAATTTTGGAGTCGTTCAATGCCTTGGATATACTTCCGTCCCCAAATGCAGAAACGGCAGAACAATGGTGGAAAGTGCGACGTGCCATTGGGGAAACGGTAAAACAAGTATCGCCCTACAAAGAAGAAGATACCGTAGTGCCTCGGTCTGCCATGCCTCAATTATTAAAAAAGGTAAAATCCATTGGCGATCAATATGGATTTCAGTCGGTTTGCTACGGACATGCAGGCGATGGAAATCTCCATGTCAACATTTTAAGAAATGATTTAAGCGATGATGCATGGAATCACCAAATTCCCTTGGCGATTGCGGAGATTTTTGAGTTTTGCAAATCCGTGGGTGGCACAATCAGTGGGGAACATGGTATAGGTTTGGTGCAGAAACAGTATTTGCCCATTGTCTTGGATCCCATTCATTTTCAATTGCTTAAAGGGATTAAAAGCACATTTGATCCCAAGAATATTTTGAATCCCGGTAAATGGTTGGATTGAACCCAAGGTTACAATCGAATTGCCCTAAATTAGAATGTTTCAAATCCCATGTCTCTTTCCAATAAATTGGAAAAAGCCACCGGGCGGTCGGCAAACAGTATTTTGGTCTTCGACCAAGTC
>CANHGC010000126.1 GCA_947460045.1 Bacteroidota bacterium
AAATTCAGACTACTGCATCGCGCCGGGCACCCAAATCTCCACCAATGAAAAGGGTGAAATACGGGTCTGCAATCCAACCACCAAAAACCAGTGGATCACACTGCACGATCGCGTAGAAATCACTGCACCAAACCGCTTCCGTTGGCTCGAACGAAGCAACCTCTACATCAACACCGGCGGCGTCAAAATAGCCATCGAACCACTAGAAAATCGCATCGCAGCACTACTCAACTGGCCCCAATTCTCGTTCTATATTATTGGGAAACCCCACCCCACCTTCGGCGAACAAATCACCCTGTTCACCACACACACTACCCCCATAGAAATCATCCAACAAGGCCTATCCGTCTTGACCAAAATTGAACAGCCCAAGGAAATCCTTTATATCGCAGAAATCCCCACCCTGCCCAACGGCAAAATCGATAGAAATACCAGGAAAATCTCTGGCCTCAATTAAGGCAATCCAATTCCGTAACTCACCGATTCCTCAGCGCCCGCTGCCAACTTGTGCAAGCCCGCTTTCTCTGTAAATTGATCAGTTGAACCCACTTCATCGGCCCATCCCCACCATGGTTCAATGCAGAAGAATGGCGCACCAGATTTTGTCCAAAAGCCCACCGCATCCCATTCCCAACAGTAAAAATCAAGCATCGCATCGCCCTGTGAATCCAACAGCGTAACCGCATCAAAACCAGGTTCGTTGAACACAATTGCATCGCTCTCAAACAATGCATCGCTCAATGCCAACACACCTGTAGACACATCAACCATCGCCGTTTTTCCCGAATAATATCCGCCTTCAATCAACCTCCGATCGGCCGAAAAACCCACACGCTCACCGGCCTGTGAAAATGCCAACGAATGTCCCTCCAACGCCCCCCGCAAAGCAAAGCCCGGATGTCCGCCCACCGAATACAACATCTCCGCATCGCCCAAATTCTTGGTTTGATACTCCACCCACAACGTGGCGCCTTCCAACTTGTAACGCACGAGAAATTCAAATTGATAGGGATACAAGGCCAACGTGGCTTCACTATACGCCAAACGCAACACCACTTCATCCGCAGCTGATTCCACCACTTCAAACACTTGATCCCTCGCAAAGCCATGCTGTCGCATGTTATAAACGCGGCCATCCACCTGGTATTGATCGCCTTTCAAACGACCCACAATGGGAAACAGATTGGGCGCAACCCGATTCCAATGATCTGTATCGGCTGCCCACATCACATTTTCGCCATCAATTTTTCGCAAGACGCGCAGTTCGGCACCCAACAAGGAAATTTCAGCCGCAATTGAGCCATTTACCATTACAACCATCGATTCGTTCATGTTACAAAGATACAACCCCACCTTCCTCGCTAAAGAAATCAATCGCTCATTAAATACCCAAAATATTTATTTGCCCAATCTCCCAATAATGAAATTCCGGAAGTAAGTTAGCGTGATGATTCGATTGGAAGGCCCACTCAACGCACTCGTGCTAGACGATGAAAAATCGGGCCGTGACATGGTGGGATATTTTTTGAAAGAATACGGCGGCAACCTATTCGGTGATGTGCAATTTGCAGCCAACATCGCTGAGGCCACAAAAATTTTCGAAACGCAAACCATTGATGTGCTCTTTCTAGACATTCAACTCAAAGGGGAGATTGGATTGAATATAAGCGCCCAATTGCCCCCGAATATCCAAATCATCGTCATCAGCGCGTTCCCTGAATATGCCTTGCAAGCCATTAAAATTGAAGTAGTTGATTATTTGCTGAAACCCATTTCTGAAGAGGATTTCCAATTGTTGCTACCCAAAATCAAGCAGCGAGGCATCAAAAACGGACAAATACCCACAGACATCACCTCAACAAAAACTTCGCTCGTGGTGAGGGAAAGCGGCCTCAATGTGGTTGTTCCATTTGGCGACATCCAATACGTGGAAGCAGCCGGGGCTTACTCCAAAATCATCACAGCGCAAAAAGAGCATTTGATATCCAAAACATTAAAAGTTTTATCGCCATCTTTGCCCGTGCATTTTGTTCGCGTACACCGCTCGTACTTAGTACCGGTTGACCAAATTGCTACATACAAAAGCAACCACCTATGCTTAAAAAATGGAAAACAAATCGCCCTTTCCAAAACTGGAAGAAAGCAGTTGCAGTCTTCCTATGGCATTGGATAATCCTTTTTTCGGTTGCCCAAACATTTCCCAATTTACCTGAGATTTCTGTAGGCGATGGCCTGCCCACCGCCAGTACTCGACGAATCATCGAAACCCATTCTGGCACCGTCTTAATTGCAACAGACGCTGGATTGTACTATGCCCCCAAGCAACAATCCCCACTGGAAAAAATCAAAACACAGGTTGGAACACAACAGTGCTGGGATTTGCACCTGAACCAAAACACACTCACCATAGCCACCTACAATGTTGGGTTGTATGTGTTCGATATTTCCACTGGAAACCTCATCCAACATTTCAAAAAGGAACAACTCAATAAAATTCGCCGACTTCGGGAGATCGATGGAAAGCTCTATTGCATCGCCCAACAAGGGATTTACGAGATCAAAGGCAATAAAGCCATCCTGAAATTCAGCACCGCCCAATTGCCAAAGAACAATATGCCCATGGATGTTTTCTTTTGGCAAGAAAAAATGCATGTATTGAGTTACCCCGAAAGAGTCATTCTACAACAACAAAACAATGGATCGTGGCTGAGTTTGCAAGACATCTTAAAGCAAAAAAACCTCAACTACCCGTTGCACTATTTTTGCAATTTAACCGCTTTTTCCAACAATGAATTTGTCTATTTGGGCGGCGTAAATGCCTATACCCGGCTTGATACTCATGGCAACATGAAGCAATTCATACTCAAACCCCACTTTTACGAATCGTGGGCCTTTTGGGATTTTCAAACACACAAAAATATCATGTATGCGGCGGTGTCGAATACAGCCGATTTCAACGATGGCTACTTACACGTTCACGATCCCCAAACCCTCGAATACGACCCACCCCATCAACAATCAATTTGGTCTATCACCCCTTCAAAATTCAGAGATGCGCTCTGGATTTCCAGTGAAACAAATGGAGCACACCTGTTGGTTCAACCCGGTACAAACCCCTTCAAACCCACTGAATTTATTACGCAAGTAAAAGCCACAACGCATTTTGTTGTTCGACATAACCTAAACCATCTCTCCATCCAAAACAATCCCCGACAAGGCAACATCAAATTTCTCAAAGAATTCAAATCCCCCGATCGAATCAGAGAAATCGCAGAACTCAATGGCGAATTGTATCTCATGGGCTCCGAAAATCTCTGGCGATTCAATCCCAAAACAGGCGCGCTCACATCGCTTTACAATTGTTCGCAATTTCAATGGATGTATGAAAAAAATGGAATGCTTTGGTTTTTTGAACCATACGGCAGCGTATATACCTTCCACCCCAATCAAACATTGCCCACAAAAACCAATATCATCGCCAAAGCCGATTGCGTGAGGAAATACAACAACATCATTTATTATCACATCATGGGTGAAGGATTTGCAATGATCAATGAGCACGGACAGGCCTTCAAATTAACCTCACCGAGCCCCATCACACCGTATACGCTGAATTTCGAAGTCATTCAAAACAAACTGATTTTACAAAATGCAAATCACTACGATGTATATGTAATTGATCATCAAAAACACCGCATACACTATCAAACCAAAATCAATTTCACCGAAGCTTTTCGTGAATTCCCAATTCTCCAAACCTTCAGCGATGGCAAATTCTTGTACCTGTATAGTGGTTCTTATTTGGTTCAAGTGAATTTATCAAACCCCAAAACGCCAATAGAAATCCTCCAACAACTCTATTTGGGCCAATGGCGAAATCTAGGCCCAGTGATTTCACTAGACAACCAATTTATCATCGATCGCGGCAACACCGTTCAGTCTGTGATGTTTGAGCCCTTTTCCAAACCAAACTTCAACGTAAACTATAGCTATACCAACGAAACTGGCAATTTTATCCGACCCTATTTTTCCGTAAATACCGAGAAAAATTTCAAAATTACCGTCAATGGAAATCATTATTTCAACAACCTGCGCTCCATATATTCGGTAGAGCTCACCGATGTATTCTCCAAAGAAAAGCAAGTGGGATTTTTCCGGGGCGATGCCTACTATTGGATCAATGGAATTGGTTCAGGAAAATTCAATCTTGCCATTTCAATGGCAAATACGTGGCGATCCCATTTCATCATCGGAACAACTGAATACTATAGAGATTTCCCATTCTGGTTGATGCTATTGTCGTTGCTCACCCTGCTGTATTGGGTGTTTTACAACCAAACAAAAAACCAAGAATCGCTCCAAAAACGGATCGCCACCCTCAGACTTCAAACCCTACAATCGAACTTCAACCCCCACTTCATCTACAACAGCATGAGCCTTATCCAATCGCTCATCGTAGGCGCTGAAACGAAAAAAGCCGTTGACGTAACCGCAAGATTGGCCAAATTGAACCGCCTATTCCTTTCAAATTCAAAAAAGGAACTCATCTACCTCAAAGATGAATTGGATTTCATCAAAGAATACGTAGCCATGGAGAAAATGCGTTTCGAAAGCGACACCAATTTTCCTTTTCAAATCAAAGTAAGCGCAAAAGTAAAAGTCACAGAATGGTTGATTCCGCCCCTCATCCTTCAACCCTTGGTTGAAAATGCAATTAAACACGGGGTTTTGGCATCGAAACAAATTAGCGAAATCATCATCACCATTGAATTGTTTACACCCAATTCCATACAAATTAGCATCATCAATAGCGGCGCAGTTCCTTCCAAAAAACGCAGTACTGGCATGGGCATTGGCAATCAACTGGTCTCAGACAGAATCAATATCTTCAACGAACTCTATCCCAACCAATTTCATGCAACATTCACTTTCGGACCAAATGCGAACAAAGAATATGTCGCCAACATCCGTATTGAAAAATTGAAAATCGAGAAAAAGTCAAACTTTACACAATACACATCATTTGTGGGGGGGGGGGGTAAATCGTTATAAATCAACAACTTAGAAGCAATACAACACACCCCATTCTAAATAATCAGCATCATTCAGATGCGCTTTCAATCGCTGTTGAACCAACCAATGTTCTCCCAAGTGATATTGAAATCCCAAACAATTATAAAGCTGAGTTTTGCCAATCATGGGTCTGTGTAAATACGCGCCCAAATCCAACATCACATCGAATCGCCCCATGCGAAATACATGTCGAACAAAGGCACCCATCTCCCCTCGGGCCGAAACCTCTATTTCATTCCCACCAGCCCCAGCAAACGTGTCAACATAACCATAGCGGCCCATATAAAAACCGTTCAATCCCCATCGCCATTCGTGCTTCGCTATGCCCATTTCTCGCGGCGCATTGAAAGCAAGCTGATTGTATTCGATCACTGCCACCGGAAAATACCCCGGTTTTTTTAAACTCTCCATCCGATAGCCAAAACGCGCACCCAATTGGTGTTTTGAAGGTGATTGATCATTGTATTTAGTTTGCCAACAACCCCTTCCTTCGCTGCCATTCAACTGGTATGTTACACCCAAATGACCGTGAACGATGTTGTATCCT
>CANHGC010000127.1 GCA_947460045.1 Bacteroidota bacterium
AGTGCGGGTATCGCGATTTTGACAAGTTTGGCGTCTTTGTTTACTCAAAACAAGGTGAAAAGCAAATTGGCGATGACCGGTGAGATTACCTTGAGAGGTAAAGTGTTGCCGGTGGGTGGTATCAAAGAAAAGCTTCTTGCAGCCAAAAGAGCGGGAATAACCGAGGTGATTTTGTGTGAGCAAAACAAAAAAGATGTGTTAGACATACCCGCCCAATATTTGGAAGGGTTGAATTTCTCTTATGTGAATAACATGCTGCAAGTATTGGACTTGGCCCTGACCGATAAGAAGGTGAAACAGCCCATCGATATCCACAAGGTATTGCAAGAAAAAGACGAAAAGTCAACAAATTGATCCACGATTTTAATTAAGTTTGTTCACCATGATAGTCAATAAAATCATTTCTTATCTCACATTTCGCAAGCAGGCAGGCAGCAAAGGCAATTTGAATTTGCGCATGATGCATGGCATGAACCGCATTTCAATTCTGGTTTTTGCGTTTGCGTTGTGTGTGATATTGTATCGTTTTATACTGAAATAACCCCATTGGATGCTTAAGGGTTGTCTGTGGCTGTTGCTTGCCGCGTTTTCCTTATGGGGTAATGCTTTCGCGCAACCGTCTAAGTCGGCGGTAAAGGTGGCCTTGCTCGATCGGGGATTGGATAATGAAATTATTCATTTGCTTGATGTTTTGCCCTTGTTTGTTTTGGATAGGGATTCTGTGGTTCAACCCATTGACATGTCTGCAGATTATCCAGGGATGTTGTTGCGTTCATACCCAATCCAACTGCCCACTGAGCTGAAAATCACCGCGGTGGATGATCTGCAGATTCGCAAGTTTGGTTCATCTGTGAAGGGGGGATTGGCCTATGGATTCGCCAATCACAATCACGGCATAGGTGTTATCCCAAATCATACGCTCATTTTAATGGAGCGACCACAAGGCATGCGTTATCGAAAGACGAGGGTTTGGGTTGATTTGAATCACAATTTGGATTTGACTGATGATGTTGTTCAGTATTACATCCCGAGTAGCGTGGCGTTTTCAGAAAAAAAGGTGCCCAATCCAGATGCTTTGTTGAAGTTGGATACATTGGGCAGTGGGGTGAAATTGCAATTGGGATTTTTTCAAGCGGGGGAGCTTAGATCTTATCAAAAATTGTATGCAGATGCAGTTGATTTGGTGAAAGGCAATCGTGTTTTTTGTGGCGTAACGGCCAGTTTTCGTCAAAGGCGGTTGAATGTGATTTGTGGCCAAATGGTGCATCACAACGATACATTGTATTGGGCCCTGAAAGATGTGAATCTGAATGGTTTATACAACGATTTGGGTGTAGATGTGGTGATGGTGAGTAACAACGCCGCAGAGTTTAATACAGCGAATGCTTGGACACTTCAAAAGGGTGGTGCGGTACTGGATTGGCTGGGTCAAGGTTGGAAAGTCATTCCTCAGATGAACGAAAATCCCAAGAGGGGTTCAAGTCAGCATGCAGAAGCAAATCAGAATGCAGAGGGCGGATTGGATGCAGAATGGTTGATTTCGGTGGCCCCAATTGGCAACAAAGAGGTAAAAAATTCTCGGAGTTTGTTGGTGGGCGATAAAATACCCAATTTCAAATTTTGTGTGATTGAAGGCGCTTACAAGGTGGGTAAGCTGAAGGAAAATCCAGTTCATCGTAGGAAAATCAGAAAATTCAAAGGCAAGTACACGTTGTTGGTGGTTTGGAATGCGGATGATGTGAATTTTCATAAAGATTCTGCGGCGCTGCACGCTTTGACAAGGAATTTGCCTGATTCAGTGCAGGTTATTATGTTGAATCATGGTGGTAGTGGGAGGTACGTGTATGGTTACAATCGCAGGTTCGAAACCCAGATGATCCATGGATTTTGTTCGCCACAAGTCACTGAATTACTGAAACTTCAAACCATGCCTCAAAACTTTTTGATAGATCCTAAACAGCGATTGATTGACATCAATGTGTCACCTTTTGAGTTGTTTGATCGAATAAACGGCACTTTGCGATAGAGCGAATTGTTGAAAAGGTGTGGAATATTGAATTATTATTTACCTTTGTATTTGTATGAACAGAACCGCATTAACCGTAGTGCTCGTGATTTTGTTGTTGGCTTCTTTGGGGAGCAATACATTTTTGTATATCAACAAAATGAACAGCGACAAAGAACTGAAAGACAAAGTGGCTGTAATGAAGGCCAAAGATTCTTTGCAGGCCGAGTTGATTAGAATGGAAGATTCGTTGAATTTGGTGATTCAAACATTCCAAAACGAAAACCAAACATTGGTATTGAAAGTAGAGGAGTTGGAAGGGGATAAGAATCCTCGCGTGGTTGCGGCTATGCAAGAAATTTACAGATTGCGCAGAGAAATTGCCAATGGTATATCAACCGATGGTTCTTCTGCAACTGCTTCCACTGGCGGTGCTAAAAAGTCAACCAAAGAATCTCGCAAGGCGGCAAAATCAGGCAAAGGAACAGATGGCAGCATGGAAGATTTGCGCAAACAATTGGAAGAAGCCCGTGCAAAAGTGGCTGAGTTAACTGCTTTGGTAGAATCTCTCACCAAAGAGAAGAACGATTACATGGCGCAATTGACCACCGAAAAAGATCGTTCTGCGGCTTTGGAATCTGAGAATGTGGAACTGAAAGATCGCTTGGATAAAGGCGCTAGACCTCAGTTTGGTGCATTGTTGGTGACTGGGTTGTTCGATAAAAAAGGCATTATGACTGAAACCATGAAGTCTAAAAGCATTGATAAAATCAGAGTGACTTTTGATGTGTTGGAAAACCCGATGGTAACCCAACCTTTGGAAGAAGAAGTTGTTATCCGTATCATCGACCCCAATGGTGGTGTGTTGTCTACAACCAATACCAAATTAACAGATAAGAGTAAAGTAACCAGCTTGAAGAACACCATTCAATTTGATGGTGCATTGCAAAAAGTAAAGTGGAGCTTCCCTGAAAAAGGTTTGTTAACTGGCAAATTGATGAAAGGTAAGTACACTGCTGAGTTGTGGACGCGCGGATTGATGCGTCAGAAGAACAATTTCACTTTGGAATAAGCATTTTGGAATAGGCATTTTTTGCCATTAAACATACGAGAAAGGGCGCCCAATGGGCGCCCTTTCTCGTATGTGCCAATCAGTGAATATGTAACAGTAACAATCGGTGTCAATATCATATGAGTCCACTGTAACATTACCAAACCTACAGACATCAATACTCCATGCATTTGTGTTTCTGTTGCATTACAAGGGCTAGATTGCGCTTCTGATTGCAAAGCACTCGGCAGATGCTTCGGTCAAGTATATCGCTTCAATCATATGATTCATTCTGATTTTGGTACGCAAAGAAAAAGGGACCGATAAATCGGTCCCTTTTTATAGAATGAGTGAATGACTCAGTTATTTTTTAGCCTCTGGGCGCATCATGGTGTCTGGATCATAATGTTTACCCATCCAACCATATACACGCGACTTGAACTTTTCGTTCAAATAATACATACAAGGTACCAAAATCAAAGTAAGGAATGTACCAAATCCCAACCCGTAAATCATCGTCCAACTCAATGGTCCCCAGAATGCTACGTTGTCGCCACCGAAATAAATGTGTGGGTTGAACTCAGTAAACAATGTGGCAAAATCCATGTTCAATCCCACAGCCAAGGGAACAAGTCCCAAAATAGTGGCTGAGGCAGTCAATAACACCGGTGTCATACGAGTTCTTCCAGCTTCAATGATCGCGTCTTTCAGTGTTGCGCCTTGTTCACGGAGTAAATCAGTGAATTCAACCAACAAAATACCGTTTCTTACAACAATACCCACCAGTGCTACAATACCGATACCCGTCATCACAACCGAGAAATCTTTATCGAATATGGCAAAACCGAGCAACACACCAATCAAAGACAAAAAGATTTCGCTCAGAATCAACAAAGGCTTACTGATCGAATTAAATTGTGTTACCAAAATGATCAAAATCAAAGCCAACGAAGCCAACATGGCGTTACCCAAAAAGGCCCCAGTTTCTGCTTGTTGTTCTTGTTCTCCTGTCATAATAATTTGAATGTCCGAAGGTTTGTCGAACGATTCAATCGCCGCGTTAACTTGTGATACCACTTCGTTGGGTTGATAACCTGAAAGTACATTACTCGCCAAAGTGATCACGCGTTTTTGGTTCATTCGGTTAATTCCGCCATAAGTATTGGAATATTCAGCGGTTGCAACCGAGCTCAAGGGGACCTGACGAATCATTCCACCCGCTACCATATCACGATAGGTGATTCTCATGTTCAACAAGGCGTCCAAATTGTTGGCATCCATTTTTTGAACTCTTACCATGATGGGGTAATCATCGTTTTCATCTTTAAACTTGCTGGCTTCGGTTCCATAAATACTTCCGCGAAGAGCCATGCCAATTTGCGCTGTACTAATGCCAAAGCGATTCGCCCGTTCACGGTCGATTTTGATGATGATTTCAGGCTTTGAACTGATGAAGTCTGTTTTGAGTTCTTCAACACCAGAGATCTTTTTGTTGTCCAAATAGGTTTTTAACTGTGTGGCGGTACTTACCAATGATTCAAATTCATCACCACGTATTTCGATGTTCACAGCTTTTCCAACGGGTGGGCCATTTCGTTCTTGTTCAACGATGATTTCGGCGCCGGCGATGGTTCCAATGCTGCTCCTGATTTTTTCCAACAAGGCCATGGTGCTGGCACCATCTCTTTTTTCGAAGTCTACATAAGCAACAGTGATCTTTCCTTTGTTACTTGCGGTGGTTCGATCCCCACTATTCGGATCTGTAGCACCTACAGCTACGTTTGAAATCACGCTTTCTACCAATGGGTTGGTTGTGCCAATGGCTTTGAAAACTCGTTTTTCAGCGATTCTCAAAATACTATCGGTATGTTTTGCATTGGTGCCCGTTGGCAACGTCAAATACACATAGGTGAAGTTTGGATCTGCCTGAGGGAAAAATACAACACCCGGTTTGCGTATGGCGGTAACCACAAAGGATGCGATCAACAACACCACGGTTGCAAAGATGGTTGTACGTGGTCTTGAGCCAATCAACAAATATTTGATGATTTTCTCGTAGCGATTTTGCACGCCAGGCCAGGTTTTGGTTTGGAAGGTAACAATCACGTGTCTCAACCAGTAATGGTGCAATAAATACACACCCAACAGCGTGATAAAGAAGTTTCCAACGCCAAATCCACCCAGTAAATAACCAAATACGGCAATAATTCCCATTACCAAAGTGGTTCGTTTTACCGCTTTCGCCGTTTTTGCTTTGTCTTCCACTGCGTGTTCGTCTTCCATGAAATCAACCGCAAACACAGGGTTGATAATGTAAGCCACCAGCAAAGAAGCCAATAGGGTGATGATCAAAGTCACCGGCAAGAAGAACATGAATTTTCCTACGATGCCTTTCCAGAATGCCAATGGAATGAAAGGGGCGAGGGTGGTCATCGTTCCAGATAACACCGGCAAGAAAACTTCACCTGCGGCCTTTTTCGCAGC
>CANHGC010000128.1 GCA_947460045.1 Bacteroidota bacterium
AAAACAAACGACTCCACGGCGGCTTGGTAGGCGATGGCGCGGTGCTCGTTCGACAAATGTACTCTCGCGGGTGCAGCGTCGTTCAAACCGCGGTAGGGATCCGAAAACAATCCCAAGCGGTATTTGGCATTCAATATTCGTCTGCAGGCCAAGTCCACTTCTGAAACCGGTACGATCCCTTGTTTTACCAGTTCGGGCAGTTTGTTCAAGAACAATTCAGAGACCATGTCCATGTCTGATCCAGCGTTCAGCGATCGCTTTGCCACAGTGGATTCATCGCCCATGCCGTGGTTGATGAGTTCAGCGATGCCGGTATAGTCGGTGCAAACCATGCCATTAAAACCCCATTCTTTGCGAAGCACATCGGTCAATAACCAGCGATTGCAGGTGGCGGGCATGCCGTTGATGTCGTTGAACGATGCCATGGCAGAGCCAACACCCGCGTCGATGCAGGCCTTATACGGCGGGAAATAATCATTGTACATTTTGTAGGTGCTCATGTCTACGGTGTTGTAATCACGACCGGCTTCGGCGGCACCATACAGACCGAAATGTTTCACACAAGCTAGCAGGTTGTTGGGCTCATTGAGCGTGTTATGTCTGGCGCCTTGGTAACCTTTGACCATCGCCACACCCACGGCAGAACCCAAAAAGGGATCTTCTCCGGCGCCTTCGCTCACCCGTCCCCAGCGTGGATCCCGGGCGATGTCCACCATTGGCGAGAATGTCCAATTGAGACCATCGGCGGTTGATTCTGCGGCGGCTACTTGGGCGGTGTTTTGTATCAAATTCATGTTCCACGTACAGCTCAAACCCAACGGGATGGGGAAAATGGTGCGATGTCCGTGTATCACATCAAACCCAAACAACAGCGGGATACCGAGTCGGGTTTCTTTGAGGGCTTTTTCTTGCAATTTGCGAACAGCCACGGGCGTGAAGGTGTTGAATACGCCGCCGACCAAGCCTTTTTGGATTTTGCCTTCCACGTCTTTGGAGAGCACGGGGCCGGTGACATCAAAACCCACTGTGGGTAGGTTTAGCTGTCCGATTTTTTCCTCTAACGTCATTTTGGACATCAGGTCTGACACGTATTTATGCATGCCAATGGTATCGGGGAGGTACCATTTGTGCGAATTTGTGGTTGCAATGGATGTAGCCGAGGGTTTGATTTTATTGGGCTTATCTTTTCCCGGTTGGGCCAGGGCGCTCGACGGTGCAAGTATGGCTGTTAGGGCGATGGCAAGCAGGCTGTTGAATCGACGTGATGGAGAATATGATTGCATGGGAATGGGTGTTGGTATTTGGTTTAAAGTATTGATAATGATTGGGTTAGTTTTTGATGTGTGGCGATGTGAAATCTAGCGTTTTGAGTCCGTTTTGGATTTCGGGAATGTTCATGAACAGGTTCCAAAGTAGTCCGGAGCGGTAATTTTCGATCATGACAACGATGGGGCCTTGGTCGATGGCGAGGTAGCTGTTGGCGATCCAGTTTTCTTTCGCGCAGAAGGCGTCGCGGAAACCGTATGGTCCCCAGATTGGGTTTTCCTGGGTTCGGGTGTTGACATAGCGATTGCTGCTGCCACTGCCATTGGGAACGGCGCTGTTGCGGGTTGTGTCGTTGGCGGGAAACAGGTTTCGCATCGCCCCAACATCGAAGAAATTTCTCAGGGCGGCGAGACTTTGTTCGGGCAGATAGGGCATGGCTGACAGTGCGGCGGTTGGCGAAATGACTCCTAAATCTTCAGTTGGCGAGTGTGCGGCATAGCCCAAATGGTTGTCGGAGGCGGTAAGTCCCCAGCATCCCGGGCCGTAGCCTTTGAATTTCAGGGGATTTTCTTGGCAATGTTTGTAATTGATGAGGGTGTGCGCCGCATTTTGATCGAAATAGTTGGCGTAGCGGTCTTCGAGTCCGCGTGGGTTGAGTCCCAAAAAGCTGTAATGCGAGAAGAAGAGGGGTCCGCCGTAATCGAAGCCGAGTGGCAGGGTGACGTTGAGGTAGGTCTTGCCATTTTTGAAGTGGTTACCGGAGGTCCATCCTTTGTGATAGACTTTGGCATCGATGGCGAAGCGGGGGTGGGAGGCAGCCAAAACGTAGGCGATGAGGCATTCGTTCCAGCCCTGAATTTTGTGGTTCATGCTCCAGCCGTTGTTGGGGCTCCAATGCCAGTAAAGGGTGTTTTGGTTTTGGGTATACCAATTCCATTCGCAATCGCTCCAGAGCCAGGTGATCCGATTTCTGAGTTCGGTTTCTTGGGGCGATGTTTGATTGAAGTAGGCGCGTACGCAGAGCAGTCCTTGGAAGAGGTAGGCTGATTCTACGACATCGCCGCCATCGTCTTTTCGGGAAAAGGGGATGGTTTTTCCGGTTTCGCCGTTGAGCCAGTGGGGGAAAATGCCGTGGTAGTGGTCGGCTTTGGCCAAGAATTTCACTGATTTGAGCAGGTGGGCTATAACGTCTTCGCGCTTGAGCCAGCCGCGTTCTACGCCCACGATGAGGGCCATGAAACCCATGCCGGAGCCGCCGGTGGTGACTACTTCGCTGCCGTAATCATAGGCGATGTTGCTGCGTTCGCGGGCCAAGCCAGAGGTTGGGTGTGCGAAATCCCAGAAGTATTTGATGGTTTGTTTTTGAACGGAATCCATCCAGATGCTGTCTTGAATGGGATTGTTTGGATTGTTCGATGCGCTACCCAATGTGCTGATTTTCTCGGCAAGATTTGGTGCAGTGGTAGACGTTGTTTGAGTCGTTGCCGCGAGTGCCGTTGCACTCCAAGTGAGCAAGGAGATCACAGTGAACCCCCACAAAAGAAGTTTGGGGGTAGCGGGGTAGTTTATGTGTTTATTTAAGGTTTGGGCCATCGCGAAAATTACAAGTAGGGCGCGGTGAATTGGAGTTTTTTGAGGCCAGCTTTCACTTCGGCATCGGAGGTGAAGGTTTTCCAAAGGAGTTGAGAGCGGTGGTTTTCGATCATGACCACGATTGGACCTTGGTCGATGGCCAGGAAGGAGTTGGCGAACCAGCCCACATTGAGGTTGAAGGCATCGGTGAAGCCCTGGTTTTTCCAGATTTTATCGCCCAGTTTGTAGTAGAAGAAGCGGGCGGCTTTCATGGATTCGGTGGGGGTGTAGGGCATGGAGCTGAGTGCTGCGGTGGGCGATATTACGCCGAGATCGTTGCTGGGCGAATGCGCGCTATAACCGGAATTGTTGTCGGAAGCTGTGAGTCCCCAACATTCATCCGAATAGCCGTAATGCTGTCGCGGATTGGCTTTGCAGTAGGCGTGGTTGATTTTGCTGTGGTTGGTGGTTTGGGTTTCGTAGTTGGCGTAGGCATCGGAGAGTCCGCGCGGGTCTAATCCAAGGAAACTATAGTGCGAGAAGAACAGCGGTCCGCCGAGGTTTTCACCCAGGGGCAGTTGAAAGCCGTAATAGCTGCTACCATTTTTCATGGCTCCGTTGTTGGCCCAACCTTTTTGGTAGGTGGATAGGTTGATGGGGTGGGTGGGGCTGCTTGCTGCGAGCACGTAGGTGATGAGGCATTCGTTCCAACCGCGGATGGTCATGTTCATTTTCCAACCCAGCGAGGGGCTCCAATGCCAGTAGAGCGAGCCACTGTTGCTTTTGGTATACCAATCCCACTCTACGTTTTCCCAAATGCTGGTGATGTGGCTGCGAAGTTGAGTTTCATCGGTGCTAGATTGGTCGAAATAGGCGCGGGCGGTAAGCAATCCTTGGATGAGGTAGGAGGTTTCTACGAGGTCGCCACCGTTATCACCGCTCGAAAAGGGGATTACTTTGCCGTTGTTGCCATCGAGCCAATGGGGGTAGGCACCGTGGAAGGTTTGGGCGGTATTTTTGAGGAAGGAGGCCATTTTTTGGATGCGGGCGAGTCCTTGTGCGCGTGTAATAAACCCTCGGTTGATGCCTGCGATGATGGCCATGATGCCCATGCCAGAGCCGCCAGAGGTAACCAAATCCCCGGAAGTATTGCGTTCGCGGGCCATGCCTGAGTTTGGATGTCCGTAGTTCCAGAAGTACTGAAAGGTGTTGTATTGGATGCTATCGAGCAGGGCTTCGTCAGAGATTCTGGGGAATTTATCGGTGGTATCCATCATGGTGCCCACGGAGATGCCCACGTAATAGGCGGGGTTGGTGCTTACTTTGGATTTGAGGGTGGTGTTGATGGCAACCACATAGCCGGTGCCGGTTTTGAGTTTGGTTTTGGGCGTGAGTTTTACGGCGCTATCGCCTTTGAAGAATTGGTAATTCAGGGCGATGGGGTCGTAGCCTTTTTCTTTCACGGCGATGTTTTCTTTGGCAGAATTGGTATCGAGGGCGTTAGAGAAATAGAGGGTAAAGGTTGAGTTGAGTGGGATTCCATTCGATTTCCCGCTGGTGGGTGCGTCGTTGATGTGGAATACAGTAAGCATGATGCCGTTGGGCTTTGCCGCCGGTGGTGGCGGGGTTTCCTCTTCGCAGGATGCGGTAAAAAGTGCGCAAGTTAGTGCGAAAAGGAGGGGGGCGGAGCGACGGAAAAATGCCATGATTTTTAAAGAGTCTAAATTACGAAAACTCCTTTATTTTATGGGTGTTGCGGGTCGATTTTTTTCTAAAAAAAGGCGGGCCCATTCAAGGATTGAATGGGCCCGCACAAGAAAAGGGAATAAACAGGATTATTTACCGGCTTTTTCCAAGTCGTACAATGATTTCACATCGGCATCAGCCAAGGCTTTGTTGTAGATACGGAATTCGTCCAAACCACCATCGTAGTTCTTCATCCAAGCATCGGGAGCGCCGCCAGGCAAGTTTTGCTTGTAGCAACCGAAAACAAATTTGGTGGCGTTTTTGAATGCCAAGTTACCCAATGGCGCACCGCCTTTTGCAGGGTCGTCTTGGTATTTGTCGGTAACGTTTGCTGGCAAGTTGCGCTTGTCGCCATCTACGTAAACAGCCAATTTAGAGGTGGCTGCATCGTAAGAGCAAACCACGTGATGCCACTCGTCGTTACCAATTTTGATGCGGTTTTCATTTGCCAATTCGGTCCACTGTTCTTTCCATGCGGTTGCGTTCCAATTGTTCATTGTGAATTTAATACGGGTAGAATCGTTACCAGCAGCACCAGATTCTTGCAAAATGAACAAGTTGCCAATCCAGTTAGAATCGTTCAACAATTGGAACCAAGATTCAGCACCATCGGTATGGGCAGAAGTTTTTACCCAAGAAGAGATGGTTACAGATTGCAAGCCGCTGATGGCAGAACTTACACCGGTGTACAATACATAACCGTTGCTAGCGCCTTTCCAGGCTTGTCCTTTGGCACCCGCAACGAAGCTGGTTCCAGAAGCTGTACCGCCGGTGATGTTGCCTTTGGCATCATCTACGTTGTTTTCGAATGAAAACTTGGCCACCAAGTTGGCTGCAGCCACTTCATCTGAAGCTTTGTAGCCGCTGGCGTTGTTGTCTTCATCGTCGTTGTCATCGCCACAAGATGTCACGCTGAATGTGAGGGCAGAAACTGCGAAAAGCACTG
>CANHGC010000129.1 GCA_947460045.1 Bacteroidota bacterium
GAGCCCGTGCAGCATGTGGGACATACCGCAGTGGAAATGACCAATTGGGTGAATCAGATTTCGGCACGATTGGGGCAGGCGGTGAATTGCAAGCGGGTGATAGTGTCTGGGGGGATTATGAATTTTTTGGATGGCTATTATCATTTGCAAAAATTGCAAGTGCCATCTTTATACGCACAGGCATCGCCCTTTTTGAAATACGCCTTGGAGGGTGAAACGGCTTTGCATCAGTTTGTGGAAGCCCAAGTGAAGGGTTTGGCGCTGGCGCACACATATTTAACATTGAAAGAGAACGCATGAAACAACCGATAAAAGGTTTTAGTAAACTCACCAAACAGGCCAAGATTGAATGGTTGGTGAATCATTACGCGGGAGATCCTACTTCGTCTATGGAGATGTTGTCTGGATACTGGCACAATCAACCCGAGGTTCAAAAACTCCATGATGAGTTTATAGAGAACACGATTAGCAATTATTATATGCCCTTTGGGGTGGCTCCTAATTTTCTGATCAACGGGAAATTGTATGCCATTCCTTTGGCCATTGAAGAAAGTTCGGTGGTTGCTGCTGCTGCGAAGGCCGCCAATTTTTGGTTGGAACGGGGTGGATTTAGCGCCAAGGTGTTGAGCATGGTGAAGGTGGGGCATGTGCATTTCATTTGGGAAGGCAAAAACGTAGATGCATTGTATCGCATTTTTGCCGAGAATCAACATCGGTTTTTTGAGAATACGGAATCGATCACGAAGAACATGCGTGCCCGTGGTGGTGGCGTGATGGGCTTGGATTTAAAGGATAAAACAGACTTAGAAACCGGATATTTTCAGATTGAGGCGCGCTTTGAAACCTGCGATAGCATGGGTGCGAACTTCATCAACAGTTGTTTGGAATCGTTTGCCCAAACGCTGAAGGATTTGGTCGCTGAACATGCCAATGAATTGGGCGATGCCCCATTGCAGGTGGTTATGAGTATTCTGAGCAATTTTACGCCTGAGTGTTTGGTTCGGGCGGATGTTCGTTGCAAAATATCTGAAATAGAAGAGGGTAGTGGGATTGATAATCAAGAGTTTGCAGATAAGTTCTGCAGGGCGATTCGCATCGCATCGGTTGAACCCTATCGCGCAGTGACGCACAACAAAGGCATCATGAACGGCATTGATTCTGTGATTATTGCCACGGGGAATGATTTTCGTGCCACCGAAGCTTGTGCGCATGCATTTGCTGCCAAAGACGGACGATATACGAGCTTGACCCATGCCGCCATTGAAGGCGATGAGTTTCATTTTTGGATTGAATTGCCATTGAGCTTGGGGACAGTGGGTGGTATTACAAACTTGCACCCCATGGTGAGATTCGCTCACGAGCTTTTGGGTTATCCTTCGGCCGGTGAGTTGATGGAAATTACAGCGGTGGCCGGTTTGGCTCAGAATTTCAGTGCGGTGAGGTCTCTGATTACTTCGGGTATTCAGAAAGGCCACATGAAAATGCATTTACTTAATATATTGAATCAGTTGGAAGCCACCGATCAAGAAAAAGAACTAGTGGTTGCTCATTTTAAAGATAAAGTAGTGAGTCATTCTGCTGCCGTTGAGGCGTTTTTGCGGGTGAGGGGAACTGGTGCTGTAGGGAACTAATCGCTATGAGGTCGTATTTTTCTCCGGGTAAAATCATGCTGTGCGGCGAATACGCTGTAACCATCGGCGTGGAAGCTTTGGCGGTTCCCAGTGTTTTGGGTCAGTGGATGTACGTGTGGGAGTTCGATTCGCCCGCGGGAGGGGATCGGTTGATTTGGGAAGCAAAAGAAAAGGATGGCAGTACTTGGTTGAACGATAGTTTTGCTTTGCCTTTGGAGATGGATCAAGATCAGTCTGGGGTGAGGGAAGAGCGGAAGTTGTTGTTAAATTTATTGTCGATGGCCGATGCCACTATATGGAAGTCAGGGAAATCGTATCGCATAGAAACACAATTGGAGTTTGACAGGAGCAGTGGTTTGGGCAGTTCTAGTACGCTGATATCGAACTTTTCGCGATTTGCTGGATTGGATTCACAGAAGGTGCAACAAGCCCTATTGGGTGGAAGCGGGTATGATGTGGCGGTGGCAGATTTGGGAAAGGGTTTGGTGTTTTGGAAGTCTCAAGACATGGCTCATTGGGGTCCTTGGGAATTGTCGGCGTTGCTCACACAAAACTGGAAGGTGGTTTTCTTGGGTGAAAAGCAAAATAGCAGGGATGCCCTGAATAACGTGAAATTGCGGTTGCAAGAAGTGCAACAAGATGATTTTTTGTTTCACCAATTGCAACAAGTTTGTGCAGCGGTGAAAATGGCCAACCAAGTTCCTATGTTGGAGGCGGGTTTGGAAATGTGGCAAGCCATACTCTCGATGAGTTTGGGTTTGAAAACGCCTTATCAGCATTTTGGATTTCAACCGGTGAAGGGTGGATTGTGCAAATGGTTGGGCGCTTGGGGTGGCGATATGTTGTTGGTGAATGGGGTGTTTGAAGAAGCGCATCGCCCGGCATTGGAAAAATATAAAATGGTGGAATGGAATCAAATCGTGGCCACATCAAAAGGTAAAAATGGATCATATTAAACAGCAAATGGAAATTCTGGAGGTTGGGTATCGCTGCCCGTCGAACATCGCCTTGGTGAAATATTGGGGCAAAAAGTCAACCAGCGTGCAATTGCCAGCGAATCCGAGTATCAGTTTGAGTTTGGGTGATTTGTACGCGTCAACCACGGTGAAGGCATCGCCCAGAACGGATGTGGCGTTTGTGTTTACTTTGGCAGGGGCCTCGAAGCCGTCGTTTGAGCCCAAGATTGCGGCATTTTTGAATAAAATTGCGGTGGATTGTGCGTGGTTGAGCGATTATACGTTGCACATTGACTCGGTGAACAATTTCCCTCACGGTACGGGCATTGCGAGTTCGGCGGCGGGATTTGGTGCGCTGAGTTTGTGCGTGGCTCACATCGAACAGTTGTTGTTGGGGCATGAGGCGTTGGACGGACAGGTGCACGGCATGGATTTCTGGCAGCGCAGCAGTTACCTTTCGAGAATTGGCTCGGGCAGTGCTTGTAGGTCGATGTATTCGCAGCCCGCAGTTTGGGGTGAAAGCGATGCGGTGGCCGGAAGCAGTGACTTATATGCGGTGGAAATGGGTGTTGAAGTACACGCGAATCTATCGGGATGGAAAGATGTGGTTTTGATAGTAGACGATGGGGAGAAATCGGTGAGTAGTACGGCGGGACATGCCCTGTTGGAGAATCATCCGTATGCGTTGGCTAGATTTGGGAAGGCCCAAGAAAATTTGGCTTCGATCGTTGGAGCAATGCGCGATGGTAATGTGCCGCAATTTATCGCTATCGTAGAATCAGAGGCTTTGCAATTGCATGCGATGATGATGACTTCGTTGCCTTATTACGTGTTGATGCGTCCCAATACCTTGGCGATCATCGAGAAAATATGGCAGTTCCGCGAAGAAACCGGATTGCCCATGTGTTTTACTTTGGATGCTGGGGCCAACGTGCATTTGCTGTACGATGGCGAAAAAGATGAGACGGTGATGAACTTTGTGCACAACGAGTTGTTATCATATTGCAAAAATCGGCAGTATCTTTGCAGTGAAACGGGAAAACGTCCGGTTTTGATATAAAAATATGGGAGAAATGATCAAGGATTCGCTTTACTACGCCAAAATTTTGTTGTTTGGTGAGTATGGTATCATTGAAGATTCAATGGGCTTGAGCATCCCGTATCATTTTTTCAAAGGAAATTTTGATTTTGCTAGCGAGCCCACAGCGGTTCAAAAAGCGTCTAACCAGAGCATTCGCGAGTATGTATCTCATTTGGAGATGCTGAATGCGTCCAAAGAATTGCCTTGCGCTATGGATTTTGGTCGATTGCGTGGTGATTTGGATGCGGGTTTGTTTTTTGATAGCAGCATTCCACAAGGTTTTGGTGTGGGGAGTTCTGGTGCATTGGTGGCGGCGATTTACAATCAATATGCTTTTGCCCCCATCGCCCAGGCAGATATCATGCAGGGAGATCGGTTGAGTGAGTTGAAAGTCACTTTGGCGAAGTTGGAATCGTTTTTTCATGGTAAAAGCTCTGGCTTGGATCCATTGATTTGCTACTTGAATTTGCCCATTTTGATCAAAGGTCAGGGCGATTTGGGTACGGTGGGTATTCCTACGGAGAACGCTGAAGGCAAAGGAGCCATCTTTTTGATGAACTCTGGTTCGCCAGGAAAAACACAAAATATGGTGTCGATTTTCTTGAACCGTTTGAAAGACGATGGTTTTAGGAATATGGTGAAAACGCAGTTGAAGAAACAGAACGACGATTGTGTGAAGTCTTTCTTAAAGGGCGATGTAACGCAGTTGTTTGGGCATTTGAAAGGGTTGTCGCAGTTGTTGTTAGACAATTTCAGGCCCATGATTCCAGATCATTTTGAGCAGGTTTGGCGCCAGGGTATTGATAGTGGTGCCTACTATTTGAAACTGTGTGGCAGTGGTGGCGGTGGATTTATTTTGGGCTTTACCCAAGATTTCGAAAAAGCAGAATCTTTGTTGAAAGAACATAAATTGCAGGTGATTTACAAAATGTAATCGCGCTGATGTTTGGGGTTCGCAAAAAACACATTACAGGATTTTTATTGTTGTTGGGGGTTGTGCGTTGGTACAATTTGGCGTTGATAGCGGCGTCGCAATATTTGTTGTTCTGGTTGGCGTTTTCTAACCATGAATTTTCCCGGGTGTTGTATGATTTTAAGTTGCATTGCATTGTGGCGGCCAGTGTGTTTTCTGTGGCGGCGGCATTTATCATCAATGCGTTTTACGATGTAGACAAGGATTTGGTGAATCGCCCCAAGCAGGTGGTGATGGGCAAGTTGTTGAGGGAGGGGGCATTGTTGAATTTGTACGTGGTGTTGAATTTTTTGGCGGTGGCCTTTGCGATGATGGCGTCTATTCGGGTGATGGTATTTTTTGTGTGTTACACCGTGTTTTGTTGGTTTCACAGCCATAAGTTGCAGAAGATGCCTGTGGTAAGGGAGATTTCGGCCAGTTTGTTGACAATGATTCCCTTGATAGCGATTTGGTTTCATTTTGGACATTGGCATTGGGGGATGTTTTATTACATCGGCAGTTTGGCGATTTTGTTATTTACCCGCGAGGTGGTGAAGGACATGGCTGGGCACAAGGGCAATTTGATTTTTGGATACAAAACGGTGGTGGTGGTGGCCGGCGTGAAAACGGCTCGATGGGGATTGGTGGCGATGAATACCGGCTTTTTTGTGATGTATTGGGCGTTGAATTGGATTCAGATGGTAGATCCGGTATTGCCCAATTGGCATCCGGATTACTATTTGATTATCTCTGGGGTATCATTGTTTACGGCGTTTTGGGTTTCATGGGGTATTTTTTTCAATCGCGATCCCCGCAAAATTGATGTATTGGATTCTTTTTTGAAATTGGGGGTGGTGATTCATTTGTTGAGCATCGTGCTGCAATAGAAATTGGGAC
>CANHGC010000130.1 GCA_947460045.1 Bacteroidota bacterium
AGCGCCCCCCCTTTTCAAAATAGGTTTTTTGCGGATCCACATTCCCACCGTTTCCCAATGCCCTTTGACCAATCCACTGCAATCCATAAACAAACGCATTGGAAGCGTTCACATGCGCAGCATGGGCATGTGGTATTCCGCCACCTGCACCATGGTCTTTTGGGGATTTAACCACCGCTTGATTTGCCGGATTAAACGCAACACTACCGTCCCACTGCAACAAATGCGTTTCAAACACGTCTGTAACCACCTGCTCCCACAATTTCAACTTCCCTAGTTTCCAATCCTTTTCGATGCCTGCAAAAGCAACCACAGACTCCGGCATATTGCCCTTATAATTTGATTTCGTTCCATCCGGATTCACCCCAACCCCATACAAACCCATCGATTCACCTACGCCATACCAATGCACTGTGCTTCGGGGCGATATTTGATTCACCACGCCCAAATTAACCATCAAATCCGGTTTCATTTGGTAATCCAACAACAATCCTTCCACCAAGGTTGGACGCATCCGGCCATCCTGAGGATTGATAAACGGCGAGCGAATGTGCTGTTTTCCCAGTTTCATCGATAAGCGGTTACCACTGTATTTCAGATACAAATCCTCCAATCGGTCCAGTTCATTTTTGTTGGAAGGGTCTTCCACATCGAACAACCCCAGTTCATAGCGATTGGGTTGGTTCGATAAGGGATCGATATCCGACAGATTGCTCGAAGCCAAATGATAAATGGCATAGCCACTAATACCCAATTGAAACCCTTTCCATTTGCCGGTTTCGTATCCAATGCCAACACCTACCCCATTTGCTTGATAATCAGTCAATCCCTCACTATTGTCTGTTAACATGGAGAACAATCTGGCATGACCAAAAAACCGTCCCGCTCGGAGAAACGACTGCAAATCCTTGGAGGCCACCACCGCAGATGTATCGTGTTTCCCGCGTTCGGTGTGATGCACAAACGGTTGGTCTTGGGCCTGCAACGCAAGAACCATCCCGGTAACCAGTAGCAGAAATATTCTCTTCACCCCATCCGCCATCACCCCACCATAAACATCTTTGAACCATTGCAAACCAATAGTGAGTGAGCGACGATGAAAAATTTGCATGCTACAAATTTCTCGAATCAAATTCGGCGATTGGGTGACAAAAGTCACAACCCAAACAACTGCTCTGCGTTGGCCGTGGTAATATCTGCAACCTCTCTCAAAGAAACCCCTTTCACATCGGCCAGTTTTTCTGCCACCAAACGGGTGTAGGCGGGTTCATTTCTCTTACCGCGGTGAGGCACCGGAGGCAAATACGGACTGTCGGTCTCCAAGATGATGTGCTGTAAATCGATTTGCTTCAGCACCTCAGGCAATCCAGCATTTTTGTATGTTAGCACACCGCCAATGCCCAATTTAAATCCATCCAATTTCAGAATCTCCTCGGCCAATTCCACACTCTCCGAAAAACAATGAAAAACGCCCGTTAGTCCTTTGGATTTATATGGCTTCAACATTTCAATGATTCTGTGGGTAGCATTTCTAGAATGAATGGCGATGGGCAAACTTTTACTCAGCGCAAATTCCACTTGCATCAAAAAGGCCTTCTCTTGTATATCCTGGGTGGTTTTATCCCAGTATAAATCAATCCCAATCTCACCTACCGCGCAGTATGTATGGGTATCGAAGAACGAGAACAGCTGGGCGATTTCGGTTTCGTAGTCGGATTTCACATCGCAAGGGTGCAACCCCATCATCGGGTAACAAACTCCAGGATGATTCTCTACCAATTCATGCATTCCAGCCACCGTTTGCAAATCCACATTGGGCAATAAAATGCGATCCACGCCCATCCGCTTTGCATTTGCAATGGCCTCTTCTCGATCTTCATTAAACACGTCACTGTATAAATGACAATGTGTATCTATCAATCTCATCGTTTCTTATTATTACTAATATACCATTTAACGCGATTCATCGAATCCCAAAACACAGCACTTCCATTTGTTCTGTAGATACGCTTACCACTTCAATGCTTCTTTGTTCAAAAACGCATCAATCCCCTTCCTACAATCCTCACTGCCCCTGGCCTTTGCATTTTCCTTTGCCGCATAATCTAAGGCTTCATCTCGGCCCATACTTGGAATTGCTCTCATCATTTCCTTCACCTTCGATACCGCTTGTGCCGATGTTGTATTGGAAATTTGCTCAGCCATTTGATCCACAACACCGCAGATTTCCTCCGCACTTACAACTCGATGTATCAATTGCATCCGCAATGCCTCATCGGCTGAAAACGTTCTGCCCGACAACAAAATATCGCTCATCACAGACCCACTCACCTTTTCCCTTAAATACACCATCACAAGCGCTGGAATAAAACCGATCTTCACTTCTGTATACCCAAACAAGGCTTCCGGCGTGGCAACACAACAATCGGCCAAAGTCGCCAAACCGCACCCGCCTGCCAATGCCGGGCCTTCCACTTGTGAAATTACATATTTGGGCGAATGATAGATCAAATCAAACAAGCGCCTCAATGCTTGAGAGTCGGCTTCATTTTCTTCCAAGGTAAAATCGCGAAGTTGAGCCAGATATCCGAGGTCGGCCCCAGCACAAAAGGGCTTGTCTGCAGACTTCAACACAATCACTCTGATTTGGTCAGTGTTGTTATAGCCTTCAATGGCGGTGTACAATTCCTGCACCAAAGCAGCACTCAACGCATTGCGTTTTTCGGGGCGATTCAAAACAACATACGCCACCCGATCGCGGACCTCAGTAAGCAACAAATCACTCATGCAACAAAGGTAATCGTAATACCCAATCGATTTTCTTCACGCCGCACTGAACTGAGTAGTTTTGCAATTTTTGCCAAAGCCATTTTTTGGTTTGAACATTTCGCAAATCACCTTCAACCCGCAACAAATCACCCTGTCTAGAAACCACAAAATCGCCCCGAAACGAAGCAATCACAAAGGTCTCCGATTGCCGCTTACACCAATATTGATTCACTTCGGCACTTGCCCAAACACCCAACACACAAATCAAAATAAGCCATTGATATTGAATCTTCCCCCGGTACAATCGAACTGGATCTGTAACCCCAAACTTCTCGATGGTTTTAAAATATCTATCCACCGCCCAAACCAGCAATCCCAAAAACAACAAACCCCAACCACCCAACGGCAATGAAAACAATTGCGGCGTGGGCAAATACTCAAGCCGTTCCATCAACCAAAGCAAACCGCCAATCCCCAAACTGAAACAAGCAAATACCCATTTACCCAACACCGGAACCCAACTCAGCGTTAAACAGAGCAAAATGCCATACACCGACATTGTAAAAAATGGAAGCAGCAGCAAATTACCAACCAGAAACCACGTTGGAAACGATTGGAACTGCCAGAGAATCAATGGCATCGTAAACAAAGTAGCCGACATCGTTAAACTCAAACTTTCCAAAAGCCAATTTTTCACAACGCTTTTTGTTTCGTACAAATGCACCCATCTCAAATGCAGCGTGGCAATACCCAAAACGGCCATATAGCTCAATTGAAAACCCAATTGCTCCACGCAAAATGGATCAGTAATCCATTGAATATACCCCGACCCCGCCAGCACATGTGTGAGTTTTTGTTTTCGATGAAAGGCAAATTTCCCCACCCACATCCACGTAGCCCCAATCATCGCCCTCACCACAGACGCCGATGCGCCCGTTAAAAAAGTATACCCCCAGCCCGCGGCAATCAACACAAACAAAGTAGAAATCTTGGGCTTGCCGCGGGCCCCAAAACCTGTAAATATCCAGAGTAACGCCCCCATGATCAATGCCACATGCATCCCAGAAACAGCCAACACATGCAACAAACCACCCAACCCAAATTGCCTTTCCAAATCGGCATCCAACCCAGATTTATCGCCCACCAACATCGCAAACATCAAACCTGACTGAACCCCATTCAAATGAAGATTCAACAACTCCCGCAATCGCAACAACACAATCCGCCTAAAACCATAAACCTCGCCCTGAAACCCATCGATATTACCCACGAATTCATAACCCGCGCCCCACTTCAAATGTCCATTCACGCCCAAAGCACGCATGATCCGGAACCAATTGGGCTGCATGGGCACATCCGAAGGTTTATACGCCTTGATCGCACCCAATGGCACCCAATACCTGCCTGCCCCCGGCATTTTATCGCCCAAACGATGTCCAGACACCTTGAACAACAAATCCGCCGAGCTCCGATGCCCAACCGAATCAACCCATCCCACACAATAAACCACCCCCGCACTGCCTTTACCCAATACCACCAGTGAATCGCGCACCTCAATCAACGCATACCCTTGTTTAGACTCTTTCCAGGGGAAAGCCCACCCTTGAAACACATCGGCAAACAGAAACAGGCCCAATCCGATATGAAAAACAAACAAACCCCACAACCTCCGACCTCCATGCCATACCCTAAAATTGAATACATAACCGGCCAATAACACGCAAAGTCCGACCGTCAAAAAAAACAACCCAACCCCGAACAGCGCGTGCGGATTTTCACCCCACAAGGCCAAATCCCAATTGAAACGAATAAAAACGTAAGCAACAAACAACCCCAAGAGGGGAACTGAAAACGGATTGGAGCGAATAAACTGTTGCATATCAGGGCATCGCCCCGAAGCAACTAGGATGCAAAAATGCGTTTCAACATTCTGAGCATGTCACTCGCCGATTCATCGCGCCTACGCCATTGTTTCTCTTCGTACCAATGATCGTAAACGTCTAACCGAGCCGATGCATTTGGGGCATCTATCATTTGTTGGATGAACAAACCCATTTTCTCCATATCACCCCCAAACAAAATGTTCGAGAATTCAAATCGTCTGCTCAAAGGCATTTGTCCAATCACGCCGTTCACTGTGAACGATGCAGTATTTTCAACTGTGGCCTCCAACCTGGGCTCTGCTGGCGTAGGCATCTCAATAACCGGAGGCGCTTCTACCACCGGAGGCACTTCAACCACCACAGGAACCTCTACCACCGGAGGCACTTCTACCACCGGAGGCGTTTCTACTACCACAGGCACCTCTTCTACCACAGGTAACTCTTCTACCACCGGAGCTGCTTCTACCACTACTGGAGCCTCAACCACCACAGGCACTTCAACCACCGGAGGCACAACCTCCACAGGAACTTCTTCCACCACAGGCGATTCAACCACCGGCTCAAAAACCGTTTCAACCTTCGGAGCGATATCTGTGGACGCGATTTCTGTGGACGAAAATTCCACCTCAACCACCGACTCAACCGCTTCCACCCCTGTCGCATCCAACTCAGGAAACTCCAACTCAGGAAACTCCCTCGACAACAACTCTATATCCACCTCCATGTACAATTGGGCAGCCAACAATTTGATTTTCCCCAATAATGCAGAATCCATCATTTGGGTTTGGTCATTTACCAATTCGTGCTGTATACTTGCTATACTGTTCAGCACTTCGCGCAGAG
>CANHGC010000131.1 GCA_947460045.1 Bacteroidota bacterium
AAAACGCCGAGGAAAGTGATTTTCATAAAATTACTTAATATTCTCCAAGTGCCCCTTCAACTTCATGATGATACCCACCTGCATATTATCTACTTTCTTATCATCCGAAGCCCAAATGCTCAACCAATCCGTGGCATGGATTACTTCGAACTGAGATTTCAAGCTAGCATCTTTCACAGGATAAGTGTACATCACATTACCCAAATCAGACAACACACCCTTTAAGAAATCAAATCTGGCATTCACACGGGCGTTGTTACCGCTATTCAAAAAGATAAAGTTCGTATCCAATTTCTCATAATAGCTTTCAATCATGTTGTGATTGGATTCAGGCAATACAGAAACAAATCCCTCACCCTTGGCGTTTTCTTGGATTTGCTGACAAAAACGAATCGCTACCGCCTCGTAAGCCAAATCACACACCACCACAAACTTATTGGCGATAGTGGGTTTGAATACGTTATACATCAACTTGGCCTGCTCAACGATGGCCGCTGGGCTCTTGAACATCTCTTCCACTTCCTTCACGGTTGCGGTCATATCATGTCCCATCAACTCACCCAAAATCATCACCAAGGTACCCAAACCAAAGCCCAATGTCATACGGGGCTGATAGCCCAACGCAACGCTGTAATATGGCAACGCATGGGTTTCTGCCAATGCTTTTAACTGACCCGATGCAGCCACACAAATCATCTCACATCCACGCGATTTGGCTTGATCAAACATCGACAGCGTTTCTTCGGTGTTTCCGCTATAGCTACACAAAATCACCAAAGTTTTTTCGTTGGCATAGGCTGGCAATCCATATTCACTAAAAACTTCTACTGGAACAGGCATTTGTTGCATGAAGGCCAACCTTGCGATTCTGCCACCAATACCGCTTCCACCCAAGCCCCCAATCACGATGTTTTGATAATTATTTACACTTTTACCGTGGTTGTGGTAATTGGCGAGAACATAAGTTAACTGCTCATGAAAATTTTCAAGCGATTGTTCGTGGGTGATAACAGACATATTCACAAAAATACAACATCAAGTGGATGATTGCCAAGGCCATTCAATAAAAAAAGGAGGGCCCCGGCGAATGCCGGGGCCCTCAAAATCAATATCTAAAAGTACAGCGGTTTAGAACCATGCAAATTTGTAACGGTAATCTTGAACCTGAGCCTTCTTTGTTAATACCTCCTGCAAAGTGTTCATGATGTATTGTGGACGGTTGTAGAATTCAAACGGATCCGGCGCATCACCCGCAGATTTGGGCACTTTGATGTCATCACGCTTATCAATCCAAACCATCGCTGTATTGTTCTTACCAATCACCGGAGTAGAGAACTTCTTCAATTCAACCCCAAACGCAGCACCCAAGATGCGCATTTCAGCGGCCAATTGTGGCAAGAAATTCTGACCCATTTTCAAAGACTCCAAAGGAATCAATGTTGCGCCGGCCATACTCGCCAATTCACGGGGCGATTTAGCTTTTTCAGCCATTTTGGTCAACTTCTCAGCAATCAACTTACCTTTCAACTCTTCACGAACCAAAGGCTCTATCTCAGAACGAACATCATCCACCTTGGCATAACCTACATGCTTCACTGCTTCTACATTGAACACAACATGAACACCAGCGAATTGGAACACATCAGAAACATCTCCTTTTCCACGCTCCTTATCAAACAACCAGTACATGATCGTTTTCACGTTTTCAGGCTCAGCGATACCAGGGATACCCTGCATATCGGTTTTCAAGTCTTTCATTACACGAGGAACCAAAGCCATTGACTCAACCGCTTTTTCAAAAGATCCAGCGTCTGCAGTAACTTTATTTCTAAATGCTCTGCTCTTTTCATCCACAACACTCACAGTGCTTGGACTAGCAGCCAATTCTATCACATTTTGTGTGTACTTGATCTTCTTGCTTTGTGGATCATCCACCATCTTGATGATGTGGAAACCAAATTGCGTTTTCACCATACCCACCTGTCCTTTGGTGGCTGTTTTACAAAAAGCTGCGAATGGAGGCACGTAACCACTGGCTGCGGCCCATCCCAAATCTCCACCTTTTGCAGCAGAACCTTGATCGGTTGACAATTTGGGCGCCAATTCCGCCATATTCGCACCACCCATAATTTGGGCCAACACCTCGCGGGCTTTGCTTTCTGCCATAACAGAATCAACAATATTGGTTCCATCAGGCAATGCACCTGAATTGGGTATCAAAATGTGTGAGGCATGAACAACTGGCACTGTATCGTTCTGTTCTCCCACCTTTTGCCAAATGTAAAAGTTTCCTTCTCTGTAGATTGGACCTACAACGGCATTCACAGGAGCGCCCCAAACCAAACTCTTCACTTCTTCTGGTGCAGACTCTGGCAAGGTAGTAATGTTGTAATAACCCAAAGCACCCATTGTATCGGGTTCAGTTTGTGTGCGCATTCCTTCCGCGGTTCTCATCGCAGAGGTGTATGCTTCCATGGTATCAGCTTGTGTTGGAACCACATCCCAAACGATGTATTTTACGTTGCGCGCTTCAGCGTTGAATTTGAATTTCTCTTTGTTGCGAGCCAAATAATCCTCCAAATCAGCGTCTGTCAACTTCACATCTTTATCGGGCACTGAATTGTGTGCGATGTTTACTATGCTTCCAACAACACCTTGGTTGGCTACAACATACTCGTATTCTTTCTCTGCCTTGGTTTTTACGTTGGCTTTAGAAATATAGGTAGCATAACGCTCGATTTTCTCATAGTTTGTAACACTCTCAACCAAACTCAACAAGTTGGCTTTCAACTGCGCATTGGTTTTACCTTGTTTGAAAATCATTTCAACCTTCTTACCATCAAACTTACCGTCTGTTTGGAAATCAGGGATTTGCATCATCGATTCACTGGGGTATTTACCCACCAACAATTCATTCACGTCTGCATCGGAAAGTGTAATACCAGATTTTTCAATCTCCTTCATCAATACCTGGTCGCGCAACAACTGATCGTATGCACTTTGGTACAATTCTTTGACTGTTTTCCTTTGAAATTTCTCATCCGTTTGCATTTTACTGGCCAATGAAGGATCTCCCGCCAATTTCTGCTGGTACAATTTGTTCACCAAAGGCTCCAAATCCTCCTTGTCCTTGAATGATTTACCACCAATTTCAGCGAATACGCCTTCTTCGGCGGTATTGCTATTTGAGCCGTAACGGCTGTTTAAAAGATCACCGATCACGAACAAAACCAGGGCGGCCACAACCACAATCACAACCATTCCTGAATTTCTTAACTTCTGTATTACTGCCATAGCTATTTTAAAGGAAGGCAAAAATATGATATCAAGTGTATTTACACAAAGGACTTGCACGATTTAGTGCATTCTTTCTGCAATTATTTTAAATTAATGGGAAAACTCACGCTTCTACCCTTCTTTCTGAGGACAATTTCGTAAGGTCCAGGCACAAATCTGCTCAGCGGCAACTCAAAATCCACCTTGGAATCCAACAGATTTTCAAACACATGCGAGAATACCACCTGAGAACCCATCTTTATTTCTATCGTAAAGTCGTTTACCGATGGCCATTCCGCCCATATCAATATTTTCTCATCCGCCCTACTAACCCCCACCGTATTTCTGGTATGCGATTTTTCTTGCACATTCTCCGGCACCCACAAACTCAACCCCGGCTCCAAAACTTCACCAACCCCATGTATTTTCCTCAAACCCATCCAACGCGATTTTACCCCCACCTTGGCCAATTGAATCACCGGGTGTGATCGCGAAACGTCAAACCCCGTATATGCCAACACAATGTCCCTTTGCCAGTCTAAACCAATATAATCGCCCATAAAAACTTCGTTCCCAGGCGCCACAGTTGCACTTTTCGATAAGCGAATATTTTCACATCGCTTCAACCAACTCAAACTCCCCGACTTGCCTCGATACCATGGCTTAACCACCAATTCCGCGCCATACACATCAAAAAAACCACCCGTTACACTGCGCCTGCGATCCTGCCAAGCCACAAACACCCGCCTTTTATCCTCCGAAGTCACCAACGCTGGCGAATACTGTTCTGTCATTTCAAAATCGGGCGTATTCACATCCAAGCGATGCACCGCATCGTCCACACCCCTCTCAGGGCGATTCACCTTGGCAGGAGCTGTAAAAGACCCCTGGCCATTGAATTTACACACCAAATACACATCCCTGCTTTTACAACCACCGCCCGTTTGCTTTTTGCAAGCACCGCCCGAATACACCACAAACAAATGACCTTTTGCATTCGATGCGATAAAAGGCATACCATTCACCCGCATGGTTCCTTTCACATTTTCGTGATTCCAACCGCCAAATTGCTCGGCCACAAATTGATCCTTTCCCCAAGTTTTTCCAAAATCTGTACTGCAATCGTACCAAATGGTGTCGTTCCTCGACCATACCGCATGTAGTTTACCGTCTGGACTCACCGTCACATTCGCCCCCTCAGCAGTGGCGTCATCGTCCATCGCATCGCCCCCTCTATCGCTGATAACCACCGGCGTTTGAAAACTCAGACCACCATCTATTGATCGCGCAAACCAAATCCTCGATGAATCTTCGGGTCTACTGCTGTGATACGAATCAAATTCCGTCCATGTTAAATACACATTTCCATACCCCTGACTCTTTTTCCATTCATCCATCGAAAACCAAGGCTTATCCTGCATTTTACCCAAATGATACCCAACATCTGTAGAGGTAAAAGTCACCCCAGCATCTTCACTTCGTTCAAAAACGATTCGATCAAAAAAATTGGGCCATTTCCCTTCTTTGTTTTTGGCGAGGTGGGCCAAATACACGATGCCTTTGTCATTGATTTTAAATACCGGATCACCATAAAACCCTTGGGGCGGATTCACTACCACCGCATTCCAAAGCTTCAAGGCCGGATCCATGCTGCGCATCACAGTGCTTGTGTTTACCCCAATCAACGTCCTATTGGGGAATGTAGGATCTACAGCAATACTAGGCTCGTTGCCATTTACAGGCTCCAAACTACCCTCAGCCGCTAAAACAGAATGGGTCACTTGACCAAACAGTGCGTTGGCACCGCTTAAACAAATGACCCACAGATATGCAATGATCGATTTCAATATCAATTATTGAGCAGCAGAATGCTTGGCACTCAGCCATCGCTCAGCATCCAAAGCCGCCATACAACCGCTACCGGCAGCCGTTACAGCTTGGCGATAAATCTTATCTTGTGCATCTCCAGCGCAGAAAACACCCTCAACGTTGGTATAAGATGTTCCCGGCGTGGTGATGATATAACCTTGTTCGTCCATATTCACATACGGCTTGAAAATATCTGTATTGGGAGTATGTCCAATGGCTACAAAGAACCCTTTTATTTGAAACTCTCTCAATTCTCCAGTTTGGTTGTTTTTCACCCGTACCGCTTCAACGCCAAGATCACCCAATATCTCATCGGTTT
>CANHGC010000132.1 GCA_947460045.1 Bacteroidota bacterium
AACTCATTTCAGTTATAATCGTCATCTATAACGGAGGGAATTTAGGTAACTAAAAATGACGGGTAGGGCGGCCGCAGGTCGCCCTACCTTTTTTCTTGGCGACGTCCACGGAGGTTTTGTATCTTTGCAAAACTTATGGGAAGGATTTTTGAAAAACGCAAGCACACCATGTTTGCTCGGTTCGATAGAATGGCCAAGCAGTTTACACGTATCGGTAAAGAAATTGCCATCGCCGTAAAACAAAGCGGGCCAAATCCAGAAAATAACCCCAAATTAAGAACAGTCATGCAGAATGCAAAGGCTGTGAATATGCCCAAAGATCGGGTAGATGCTGCGATCAAAAGGGCCAGTTCGAAAGGGGATTCAGCGGACTATGAAGAAGTTCGTTTCGAAGGCTATGCGCCACATGGAGTAGGTGTTTTGGTGGAAACCGCCACAGACAACAATACGCGTACTGTAGCGAACGTGAGAATGCATTTTAACAAAGGTGGGGGAGCGATGGGGAAAACGGGGTCCTTGGATTTCATATTCACAAGAAAAGGGGTATTGAAAATCCAAAAAGAGCAAATGGGTAACCGTGATTTGGAAGAATTCGAATTTGAACTGATCGATTTTGGTTTGGATGAAGTGGCTTTCGATGATGAAATGGTATACGTGTATTGCGATTTTACCGCGTTTGGTCAAATGCAAAAAGCCTTGGAAGATTTGGGATTGGAAGTGCACACAGCCGAATTGCAATATGTTCCGAATACCTATGTGGATTTAACCGAAGAACAAGCGAAAGAGGTGTTGGATTTGGTGGATCGTTTAGAGGGCGATGATGACGTACAAAACGTATATCACAATTTGCGTTAATGTTTGATGGGTAGGCCTAGGGTCGATACGCCTCGTTAGACTGGTTTATAAACAAAAAGAGGGCGGAAATTCCGCCCTCTTTTTGTTTTAGACTATGGATGTTATTTGGGGCAGGTTTGACATTCAATCACTTTTGTATCGAAAACGGCCTTCAATGGGATGTTGATTTCGGGGTTTGTGGGGTCGTTGCTCACGATCCAGATGCCATAGTTGGCATTGCCCTTTTTCAGTACTGTTTCAAAAAAGATCTTCACCGTTTCAGATTGACCGGGCGCAATGATCATTTTGGCATTGGGTGCTGTGTTCGATTTTTTGCGATTGAATTTAAGAGAAATGCACCCGCAATCGCCCGATAACTCGTGTATAATGAGATCTGATTTTCCGGTGTTGGTGAGTGTGAATTCGCTGGTTAATATGTCACCAGCCACCTGTTTGCCAAAGTCGATGCTGGTTTTACTCGCGCTCAACTTGGCTTGTTTGGCCAGCATTTTTGGGGAGTATTTGGGAAAAAACTGTTTGCGACTGTAATTCACGTACATCGCATTGTACAAAGCCGCGGGATTGTCTGTGGTGAATGGCAACTCGATGGTTGAGAATCCGTAGTGATTGATTTTTGAGCCATCGATAACCACGGTGAATTTGCCGGTTTCATTGGGTTCTAAGGTAGTTGGATAGGCCGTTATCTTTATGTAGTTGGGAATGCTCACCGCATCGATGGGATTGAAATTTGCGGTGTAAGGCGTTTGGTTGGTGATGCGGATGGTTTGCGAATCGATTTGATTATCGAACAAAGGATTGAAGGTAATGGAGGGAGCACTGAAAGCCATTTGTCCCATGTCGGGGATGGGAGCTGCATTCGGGTCGATTTCCTCTTTGAGTACTTCTCCTTCAATATCTAGGTGTACCAACGGCGCGGTAACGGCATTTGAGTATACACTGATGGACTTTTTGAAATCTCCAATGCGGTTGGTTGTTTCGTATCGGGCTTCGATGAATCCTTTGCCGCCTGGGGGGATTGAGTCGCGGGTCCAATCTGGGGTAGTGCATCCACAGGAGGTATGTACTTGTTGGATAAACAGTGTTTTGTTCCCGGTGTTGGTAAAGGGGTATCTATGCGATGCGAATTTTATGGATTCAGCAATTTTGCCAAAATTGTAAATGGTGTGGTCAAAAACGATTTCAGGACCTTTGGGTTTGGGGGTGGCAGTTTGTGCTTGGGCATTTGTAGAAATGAGTGATGCCATGACAAAACTGAGAAGAAAACGTAGTTGCATATGAGTTGTTGATTTGGGTGAAAGATGTCAAAAATAGTACCAAAATGGTAGACGGAGAAAAAAATATCAAAGTTGCCTAGAAAAGGTGAAGTTCTAGCGTTTGTTGGCTTTGCGGGCTTGATTTTTGCGGGAAATGGGCAGATATTTGGGTTTCTTTTGAAAACACTGCCATATTTTTTTCATATGGTATTGATTTTGACAAAAAATAGGCGTAATTTTGCCGTCCTTTTTGGGAAAAATATGCCAACAATTCAACAGCTAATTAGAAAGGGACGGCAGGAAACTGTTTGGAAGAGCAAGTCGCCTGCGCTTGATTCTTGTCCACAGCGCAGAGGTGTTTGTACCCGCGTATACACAACTACACCAAAGAAGCCTAACTCGGCTCTTCGTAAAGTAGCGCGTGTGCGTTTGTCGAACGGAAAAGAAGTGAACGCCTACATTCCAGGTGAAGGCCACAACTTGCAAGAACACAGTATCGTATTGGTACGTGGCGGCAGGGTGAAGGATTTGCCGGGTGTACGTTATCACATTGTACGTGGTGCTTTAGACACTGCGGGAGTAGAAGGACGTAACCAGCGCAGAAGTAAGTACGGTACGAAGAAACCAAAGGCCAAGAAATAATAAGATTAAAAAGTCATGAGAAAATCGCGCGCTAAAAAACGCATATTATTGCCCGATCCCAAGTTTAACGACACAGTGGTAACACGTTTCGTGAACGGGATGATGTATGATGGTAAGAAGTCATTGGCCTTTAACATATTCTACAATGCGTTGGATATCGTTGAAGCCAAGGTTACCGAGGAAGCAGGAATCGAAACCTTCCGCAAAGCGTTGAACAACGTAATGCCAACGGTTGAGGTGAAGGCCCGTCGTGTAGGTGGATCAACTTTCCAAATCCCAACTGAAGTTCAACCACGTCGCCGTATGGCCGTTGGTATGAAGTGGATGATTGGTTATGCCCGCAAACGCAATGAAAAATCAATGGCTGAGAAATTGGCTGGTGAGATTTTGGCCGCTGCGCGCAACGAAGGTTCTGCCGTAAAGAAAAAAGAAGATACACACAAAATGGCTGAAGCCAACAAAGCTTTCGCACACTTTAGGGTTTAATAAGATTTAAAAAAGAGTATGTCACGCGATTTATCGTTAACAAGAAACATTGGTATTGCTGCCCACATTGATGCGGGTAAAACAACCACAACAGAGCGTATCCTTTACTATGCTGGTGTGAATCACAAAATTGGTGAGGTACACGATGGTGCGGCTACCATGGACTGGATGGCGCAGGAGCAAGAGCGCGGTATTACTATTACCTCTGCTGCTACAACCGTTTTCTGGAAATATTTGGGCAACAACTACCACATCAACATCATTGATACACCAGGTCACGTAGATTTTACCGTAGAGGTGAATCGTTCTTTGCGTGTATTGGATGGTTTGGTGTTCTTGTTTAGTTCAGTAGATGGTGTAGAGCCACAATCTGAAACCAACTGGCGTTTGGCAAACAACTACAACGTAGCACGTATTGGATTCGTTAACAAAATGGATCGTGCGGGTGCAGACTTTTTGAACGTTGTAACTCAAGTAAAAACTATGTTGGGTAGCAATGCAATTCCATTGCAGTTGCCCATCGGTGCCGAAGACAATTTCAAAGGAGTTGTTGATTTGATCAACTTCCGCGGAATGATTTGGAATGATAAAGATCAAGGTATGACTTACGAAACCATCGATATCCCTGCGGATATGGTTGAGGAAGCTACCATGTGGAGAGAGAAGTTGTTGGAAGCAGTATCTGAATATGATGATACGTTGATGGAGAAATTCTTCGAAGACCCAACTTCAATCACAGAAAGAGAAATATTGAATGCATTGCGTCCTGCAGTTATCGACATGAAAATTGTTCCGATGATGTGTGGATCTGCATTTAAGAATAAGGGTGTACAAACCATGTTAGACATGGTGATGGAATTGATGCCATCTCCTATCGACAAAGGTGGTGCGATTGGAACTAACCCAGACACAGGTGCTGAGTTGATCCGTAAGCCTGATTATAAAGAGCCTTTTGCCGCATTGGCATTTAAGATTGCAACAGATCCTTATGTTGGTCGTTTGTGCTTCTTGCGTGCTTATTCGGGTAAATTGGATGCTGGTTCTTATGTGTTGAACATGCGTACCGGTAACAAAGAACGTATTTCACGTATCTTCCAAATGCACGCCAACAAACAAAACCCAATCGATTATTTGGGAGCTGGTGACATCGGTGCTGCTGTTGGATTTAAAGATATCAAAACCGGTGATACTTTGGTGGCCGAAGGACATCCAATCGTATTGGAGTCAATGGTATTCCCAGAGCCTGTAATTGGTTTGGCTATTGAGCCTAAAACACAAGCAGATTCAGATAAATTGGGTAATGCTTTGGCTAAATTGGCAGAAGAGGATCCTACATTCCGTGTTCATTCAGATCAAGAGTCTGGTCAAACCATCATCAGTGGTATGGGTGAATTGCACTTGGAAATCATCTTGGATCGTTTGAAGCGTGAATTTAAAGTGGATTGTAACCAAGGTGCTCCACAGGTAACATACAAAGAAGCAATTACTTCAGATTACACACACCGTGAAACATACAAGAAACAAACTGGTGGTCGTGGTAAATTTGCGGATATCCAATTCACTATTGGTCCAGCCGACGATTCTTTCGTAGGTGAAGGTCTTCAGTGGGTGAATGATGTAGTGGGTGGTTCTATCCCCCGTGAATTCATTCCTTCAGTGGAAAAAGGCTTCAGAGCTGCCATGTCGAATGGTGTGTTGGCAGGCTACGCAATTGATCGCATGAAGGTGCGTTTGTTTGATGGTAGCTTCCACGCGGTGGATTCAGATTCATTGTCGTTTGAAGTAGCTGCAAGAAGCGGTTTCCGTGAGGCTGCCCGTCGTTGTAACCCAGTTTTGTTGGAGCCTATCATGAAGTTGGAAGTGGTAACCCCACACGAAAACAGTGGTGATGTAATGGGTGATTTGAACCGTCGTCGTGGCCAATTAGAAGGTATCGACGAGCGTGCAGGTGCTCAGATTGTAAAAGCAAAAGTGCCATTGAGTGAGATGTTTGGATATGTAACTACATTGAGAACTATCACTTCTGGACGTGCAACTTCTACCATGGAATTCAGTCATTTCGCTGAAACTCCAAAGAACATTGCAGACGAAGTATTGAAAAAAGCTAACGCTACGAGTTAATAAATTACAAAATGGTAAGTCAAAAAATCAGAATTAAGCTCAAGTCTTTCGACCACAACCTTATCGACAAATCTGCCGAGAAGATTGTGAAGGCCG
>CANHGC010000133.1 GCA_947460045.1 Bacteroidota bacterium
CCGGCACCGATGCGCAACGGAGAAACTACCACATGGGCTTTGGCATATTCATCGGCCAAATTGGGAATAAACCCGGTAATTTTCACCCGGTCTGATGCCAAATCTAGAACGGCTTTTACAGGTCGCTGTCCGGCAACCACAAACTCAACCGCTGGATTCTTTTCCAAGACCAGTGGCAAAATTTCAGTAACAAAATATTGTACCGCATCGATGTTGGGCGCATAGTCCATATTTCCGGTAAACAGGATTCGATTGGGAACGATGCCAGTGCTGCCTTGGGGTGAAAACGAATCAATATTGACACCATTGGGCAGCAATTCTACGTTTTGAATCCCCATCGCCATCAGGTATTTTCTGTCTTCTTGAGAGCAAACGAGAGACCGAGAAAACAACGGAAGCATGCGCTGTTCATATTGGGCCATCCGCTGAAACTCGATTTTTCTAAACAAGCGATCCCAGGGGGTTTTTGCGGCTTCCATTCTTCTTTTCCAATACATACTAAAGGCATCGGGCAAATCCAAAATGGCCTGTTTGGGCGCGCCGTTTTCAAAGTACTGCGACATTCGTAAGTGTTGCACATGGATGGCATCGAAATGCGTAGTTTCAAGTAGGTGCTTCAACTTTTCTGCATAGGCCGATGACCGAAAAAACGCAACTTGTATGGGCCTGGATTGAAAAAGTCCCATCAAGGCAGACCACGCCGATTTCCATTTGGGTCGGTAAACGTAAGAAATCGAATGAAACAGTGGTTTGGTGATCGTGGCCCCATCCTCAATGAATGAATGGGTGTGATTGTTGAGGAATTCTGCGGATTGAAGGTCTTCAGCATTCTCGGCCACAGTAATCAGGTGTAATTCGTGGTTTTTGCAAAGTTGTGAAGCCAAATTGAATATCTTCAATTTATCGCCCCGATAAGGAGGATAAGGCATGCGATTGGCCACGAACAAAATCTTCACAAAACAAAAATATCAATAGTGATCAGTAAATGGTACAATCGTTCACAAAATCGGGGTGAGTGTCGATAAACAATTCAAGATTCTTTGTAAATCCTTTGCCAAACATTGGTAGTTTTGTTAAGAATGATACCATTAAGTGATCGATTGTCGGAAATTGTAGAGAGCCAAACCTTGGCTATGACCAAAAGGTCTCGCGAGTTAAAAGCCACCGGTGTTGACGTCATCAATTTAAGCATTGGGGAACCCGATTTCGATACTCCAGAAAACATTTGCAATGCAGCCACGCAGGCCATGGCCGATGGATATACCCACTACCCCCCTGTTTCTGGATTGCCCGAATTGAGGAGCGCGATTGTCAAGAAGTTGCAAAATGAGAATGGGTTGGATTTTCAGGCGGAAAACATCATAGTGAGCAATGGCGCTAAGCACTCCCTGTTGAATGCCATTCTTGCATTGATCAATCCAGGCGATGAAGTGTTGATTCCTGCGCCTTTTTGGGTGAGCTACCCTTCGATGATTCGATATGCAGGCGGCATTCCCGTATCGATCCCCAGCAGCGTTGAAGACGATTTCAAAGTGTCTGCCGATAAATTGGCCTCTTATATCACCCCGAAAACCAAGATGCTTTTGTTTTCATCGCCCTGTAACCCCAGCGGCAGCGTAATGAATGAAACAGAACTGAAAGCGTGGAAAGACGTTTTGGTGAAGCACACCAATATTTTCATTCTAAGCGATGAAATTTATGAGAAAATCAATTACGCAGGTAAACACTGTAGTTTGGCTGAATATCCGGAATTGAGCGGTCGCATTGCGGTGATCAATGGATTATCGAAAGGATATGCCATGACGGGTTGGCGCATGGGTTATTTGGCCGGTCCGAAAGAATTGGTGGTTGCCTGCGACAAAATCCAAGGCTTGATGACCAGCGGGGCAAACTCAGTGGCGCAAATGGCCAGCGTAACGGCTTTTGAAGGTCCGCAAGACACGGTGCTGCACATGAAAAATGTGTTCGAAAAACGAAGAAATGCATTTCATGCCGCGCTGTCATTGATACCCAATCTGCCTTGCAACCTCCCTGATGGCGCTTTTTACCTCTTTCCAGACGTCAGCCATTACTTGGGTAAAACCACCCCCGAGGGCATTGTACTGAATACAGCCGATGAACTTTGTTTGTACTTGCTCGATAAAGGACATGTTTCGGCGGTTTCTGGTGAAGCGTTTGGACATGCGAGTTGCATTCGCTTGAGTTATGCCGCGGCGGAAGAACAATTGATGAAAGCGGCTGAAAGAATTGCCGAAGCGTTTAGAAATCTCAAAGACTGAGGCGTATTTTTGTAGCAATGAACCAGATCCAAACCCTCTTTAGCTCATTTTCTAAAAAGCGCGTACTCATTGTGGGTGATGTAATGATTGATAGTTACATCATTGGCAAAGTGGAACGTGTTTCGCCCGAAGCTCCGGTGCCAGTGGTGGATGTTACTGGTTTCGATCAGAGACTTGGCGGCGCGGGGAATGTAGCCCTCAACGTGAAGGCCATGGGTGCAACCCCCATACTTTGTACAGTTGTAGGACATGATAAGGAAGGAAAAGACTTGAGGGATATCATGATCCAAAATGGGTTAACGTGCAATGCGTTGATTCATTCAGATAAGCGTAAAACCACAAACAAAACCCGAGTGCTGGGTAACAATCATCAGTTGTTGCGCATAGACCATGAAATCACTGCTGATTTGGATGTAGTGGATACCTTTTTGTTGGAGCAACGTTTTAGTGAGGAATTAGAGAATTGCGATGTGGTAATTTTCGAAGATTATAACAAGGGTGTTCTTCATAGCAAGAACATTCAAACCCTGATTAAGAAATGCTTGGTCAAAGGAATCCCTACCGTGGTTGACCCCAAAAAGGCAAACTTCCTCGAATACGAACAGGTGACTTTGTTCAAACCCAATTTGAAAGAAATCAAAGAAGGTTTGAAGTTGGAAAATGACATGAGCGACAGGGAATCTGTGAACGATGCCATTGAACAATTGATGGGTACTTTAAACAACGACATGACATTGGTGACGTTGAGTGAAAGAGGCGTTGTGATCAAAACCAAAACTGATTCACACCACATCCCTGCCCACATTCGCACCATTGCAGATGTTAGCGGTGCTGGTGATACTGTGGTTTGTTTGGCGGCATTGTGCTTGAGCGCCAAGACCGATGCGAAGACCTTGGCAGAATTGAGCAACTTGGCGGGTGGCCTTGTGTGCGAGAAAACTGGCGTTGTGCCTATCAACAAGGAACAATTGCTGGCCGAAGCCATTCGCGTTTTGGCTTAATCTTTCGAGAAATTTTTCTGTTTGATGTTTGAGCCTTGTGTATTGAGGATACTAGATCATTTGTGCAATGACTAAACCATCATCGGTTCATGGTCACATCCAAGAGGTTTGTAGTTCCATCATTTGATTTCAAGATGAGATATATAAAAAGAAAAGGGCCGAATCATCGGCCCTTTTCTTTTTAATATGTTGTGGTATACCAGATGGGTATTATCTCAAAAGAGTAATGGTTCCATCGTACTTATACACTTTGTCTTCCAATGATGTAACTTCTACGTGGTAAACATACACACCTTGCATACATTCCGCACCATTGGCATTTCCATCCCAACCTTTGAAGATATCATTGGTTTCGTACAATTTCTCACCCCAACGGTTGTAGATCGACATATTGAAGGTTTTGAAGTTCAATGCTGATACGTTGAAAGTGTTGTTCTTGTTTGGACCTGCTTGATCAGGTGTGAATACATCTGGAATGAACACGATGATATCAGGACCGATATGAACTGTTTTGTAAGCAGTGTCTTTACATCCTTTATCCGTAGTTACAATCAAAGTGATTTGATATGTAGCTGTGTCCTTACCATATGAGTATTGGGTGTTTTTAGCAGTAGATGTATCATCAGCCAATGCAGGCACTCCAAAATCCCACAGATATCTCAATGAAGGATTGAAAGGAGATGCAGTTACAGTAGATTGATTATACATTTTAAACTTAGGCAACGCCACAGTGGTATTGGTTGGATCTGTGTAGAACATGGCCACTGGGTTTGGATACGCCTCAACAGTGGTTACTGAAGTGTCTTTACAATTACCCGCAGTGTTGTTGGCCACTACCGATACATTGTATTTACCTTGTGTGGGGTAAATCACATTCAACGGATTCTGCAAGTTTGAGGTATCTCCGTTGCCAAAATCCCAACGATACGCCATTTGATTCGATGCAATGCCGCGGTTGTCGGTTACATTCCATGTAGTAGTCAACGGTACGCAACCTGTTTGCATGGCAATGGGCGACAAATCTGGGTATTGGTGTAACACAATCTCGATGCTATCGCTGGCTGTTGGACATACGTCGTTGGTGATGGGTGTGGTTGTTACTTTCAAGAAAGCACCTTTTTGTGTCTTGTCTTGCGCGCCATGAACGTACAATACATTTTCTGAGGTGTTTCCTGAGGCAAAGCTTCCATCACTCATGGTTCCACTGGCATGTTTTTGCAAGGTCCATTGAACCTTCGCATCGCTGTATTTGCTTGTACTTTGGATGGCAAATGGGCTGCCCTCACACGCACTCGCCGGCTTCGGCGTACTGATGCTAATGGTGGGTTGATTCCTCACAAACAAGCTATACACCTCCGTATCTGAACATCCATTGTTATCGGTATAAGTAAAGCGGAAGCTATGAGGACCTTCTACATTCGTAGCACTTCCCAATGTGAATGGTTTAAAGCTTGATGCTCCTGTAACCGTTACACCCGCGCTAGTACCTGTCCACACACCAGTAGCAGATGCTGGCTTGGTCTGGGTGGTATTGATGCGTGTGTTCAAATCCAATGGGCTGCCACTTACGCAAATCGTAGTTGGACCCATCAACACCGCATTCGGGGTATCGTTCATAGATATAGAAACTGTCTTGCTTCAAACATCCGGTGGCTGCATTGCTGTATTTGATCATCCAAGTACCTGTTCCAAACGATGGCAAGAACCTGTGGCCCAAAATCAATTTGGTACTGCTCACTTTGGGATCGTTGCGATCGTAGTTGTACTCTGTAATTGAATATACTGAACCGTCACCATCTTTGGCTTGCGCGCCGTTCACCTTGATGAAATCATACAACTCCATGGTATCCCAGTTGATACACACTGGGTTGGGGCTCGTTACTTTGATTGTTGGCTCTGGGATGATCTTGATCAACACTGAATCACAGGTTAAGCATCCGGTAAGCTGATCCTCTACACACAATTGGAATTTGTAGTTTCCTTGGTAATTGTCTTGGGTAGGATCTCCAAACTTGAACACCCAACTTGGTGTACCGAATGGATTTTCATTCGCCAATATACTGGACGGATCGATACCGCCGGGAAGGTCTTTCACTGTCCAATCTACCTTGATACCAATTTTTACTTTCGGGCGCA
>CANHGC010000134.1 GCA_947460045.1 Bacteroidota bacterium
AACTATTCTGGTACCGCCATAGAACCCATTGTGGTCCCTGTAGTAATAGCTAGAGCGTGAATTATCCATATAAATGGTGTTTTGGTAAAAACGCAATGGGTAGGATGCAGAAGGATTGTAGAAATAAATACAGTAATCGTATCCGTTCATGGCATTTTCAACCACCATGTTCGAACTCACGTCTGCCGCTACATAGTAATAGATGTACATACCATAGAATGAACTATAAGTATAACCCAATGCCTCATTTTTCCAGATCAAGTTGCGCTCAATCTTCCAGTTGGCCGTACCAGAATAGTTGTACATGTCGATACCATACAAACCATAACCCGAACTGCTGTTGTTGTTTTTGTTGAAACGGATTTTGTTGTCGTTACACTCATTGGCACTACCCGAAGTGTAACCAATCTCCATCCCGTATAAATAGTATCCGTCGTTGTTGTTCGTATCAATTTGGTTAGAATTCAATTTGATCAATTGATCAAAGTAAGAATAGATACCATAGAAATAGTACAAGTAATTGGAGTTGAAACGCACCTTGTTGTTAGAAACACTGTGATTATAAGAATAGTAAGAGTAGATACCATAGAAGTAGTAGTAGCTCAAACACTTCTCAACGATGTTGTTGTCAACAAAAGAAGAGCGAGCAGAAGACGGACGGTTATAATAAGTATAGATACCGTATACATAATAGGCACCTGCAGTACCGGTAGCACCCTTGAACGGCAAATCGTGCACATTGTTCTTTACGATTTGAACGCCATAAGAATAGTAAGAGTAAATCCCGTACAAGTACGAATAAGCATTGTTCGATGTAGCATTGGCGCGCGACAAGTCGTTGCCTTCCAAAGTTTCACCATTCACATAGTTCAAGTAAATACCGTAGTAGTAAAAGTTTTGGATGGTGTTCCCTTTGAAGGTATTTCCATTCACCGTTGAACTAAAATAGCTACTAGAACCACAATCCAAGATACCATAAGTTGGACCAGGAGAATTGCTATTGGTTGTGCGCATCAAACAATTGCTCACAACTGTATTTTGAGCCACCACATAAGAAGGATAGGTAAAAATGCTCGTGGCAGAGTTTCCATAAACCACGTAGGCACCACCCGCTGTTGAACCAGAAGCGATCGCAGAGAATTGGAATGTACAAGCATCCAAGTTGATGTAAGTACATGCGTCTGTGGTACTTGATTCGAAACGTACAATCCTGCTGTTCACCGCAGAGTTGGTATTTTCTACCACCAAATTGGTAATGTTCACATAATCCGTACCCGTAAAGCGAATCACTTCAGAGTTGCTCGCCGATGTGGTAGTTGAACCCATGATGTAAGCCACAGAACTGCTGAACTTAAATCCTTTACCGTCGATATTCACGGTGTTGGTTGAAGATACACCCTTGATCACACCAAAAGTGATATTCTGGGTAGTGGTCTCATTGGCTTGGAATGTGGCTGTCACCTTTCCCGAAACCCCATTCGTGTTCAGTGACGTTACAAAACTCGCAAGCGATGTAAAATTGGTAGACGATGCCGCCGCCCCCGGATTGATGGTGTAGGACCCAGACAATTGAGCTTGTAAGCCCAACCAGCTAGAACCCAAAACCAACAATGACACCAAGGATTTGAGCAAACCCGAGGCATTTGTTTTTTTGTAATTTTTTAACATGGTATTGGTATATATTTTTTAATTTTTTTTCGCTTTTGTTTCAATCATTCTACAAACAACCAAAACAGAACGCAATATCAGTATTTACAAGCGCCAAACACCCAAAATATTGAGATTTTGACACTTCAAATACAATATAAAAAAACTATAATTTACCATAGATGCCAATAATGAAATTCAGTCAAAAAACATCATAAATGATATTTTTTAATAATTAGACTTAAATAAACTATTAAATTGTTTAGCACCAATCAGCGAAAATATATTTTCACTTTACCCAAATCACCCCGCAACCGCCTGAGCCACACGCATACCATCCAAAGCAGCGCTCATGATCCCCCCAGCGTATCCCGCTCCCTCACCACAAGGATACAAATTCCTCACCCTTGTGTGTTGCAAAGTGTCTGTCAATCTCGGTATCCGCACCGGCGAACTCGTTCGAGACTCCACACCCACCAAAATCGCATCGTTACTCCGAAAAGACCGCATCTTTTGCCCCAATACAATCAACGACTCCCGAATCCTCTGATGTATCACGGGCGACAACACTTCATTGATATTCGTACTCACCAAACCAGGCAAATAGCTATTCTCCGGCAAATCAGCACTCACCCGCCCCTGTATAAAATCTTCCATCCGCTGCGCAGGTGCACTCAAACTCCCCGTGGCCGCAAATGCCTTCTGCTCCCAATGCTGCTGATACCTCAAAGCACGCAACTCGCCGGCCTTTCCAAAACCCTCAAAATCCCTATCGTCCACAGAGACCACAAACCCCGAATTGGCAAACTTCCCATTTCGCTTGCTCGGACTCCATCCATTCACAACCACCTCACCGTCCGCAGTTGCCGCCGGAGCGATGATCCCTCCCGGACACATACAAAATGAAAATACGCCACGACCCTGAATTTGCTCAACCAAACTATACGATGAGGGTGGTAAATAATCGCCCCTCACATCACACTTATATTGAATCTGATCGATGATTGATTGCGGATGCTCCAAGCGAACGCCAATGGCAAAAGGTTTCGCTTCGATGTCGATGCCCGATTCCATCAACAACTCAAACACATCTCTCGCCGAATGCCCCGTTGCCAAAACAACGTGTTCTACCTTTTCGGTAACGCCGCCATTCAATTTCAAAGCCTCAATCACATCATTCGCAACAACAAACCCTTCTACTTTCGTATTAAACCTCACCTCACCCCCACATTCTTCGATGGTTTTGCGAAGTCCCTCTACCAGCTGTGGCAACTTATTTGTTCCGATGTGCGGATGTGCATCGTACAAAATGGAATCCGGCGCCCCGTGATCCACCAAGCACTTCAACACCTTCTGAACCGGCCCCCTTTTGTTGCTACGCGTGTACAATTTCCCGTCTGAATACGTGCCCGCACCACCCTCTCCGAAGCAATAATTGCTCTCAGGATTTACCTTTTTCTCACGATTCATCACCGCCAAATCCCTGCGTCTTTCCTTCACCCCTTTGCCTCGCTCCAAAACCACAGGCTTCCAACCCAACTCGATCAATTCTAAGGCACAAAACAAACCCGCCGGACCAGCACCAATGACGAAAACCTCTTTGGCGTTGGCCACATTGTTGAGCAAAAACCCGTTTTCTACAGCCACATCTTCCCCTTTTCCATATACGTCCGCCGTAATTAAAAAAAATGGCGCCCGCCCTCTCGCATCAAGGCTTTTCTTCTTCCATACCACCTGGAATGTATCTCCAGCAATACCCGCCTCACGTGCAAATCGCGCATTCACCCATCCCTCGTCAATCACCTCTTGGGGCGAAAACTTCAATTGCAGTTGCTTTGGCATCGCACAAAAATACACCCACAACCCCAAATTCCACCAAACTTCTCGGTTCGATACACCCCTTCATCGGTTTTTCATCCAAATCCCCCTCGATTTTCGTAATTTTGTATTTATGAAAGAAGTGGTGGTGAGTGGGATTCGTCCCACCGGCAAATTGCACCTTGGCAATTACTTTGGTGCCTTTAAGAATTTCCTCAAGCTGCAAGAACAGTTCGATTCCTATTTTTTCATCGCCGATTACCACAGCCTTACCACCCACCCCACACCCGGTGATTTAAACGCCTCGGTAAAACGCGTATTGGCAGAATACATCGCCCTGGGCCTGGACCCAGAAAAATGCACCATCTATTTCCAATCCGATGTACCAGAAACCGCTGAACTTTACCTTTTCTTAAACATGAACGCCTACATGGGTGAGTTGGAAAGAGTGACATCGTTCAAAGACAAAGCCCGCACACAACCCAACAACATCAATGCAGGATTACTCACCTACCCCGTATTGATGGCGGCCGACATCCTGCTGCATCGCGGCGTAAAAGTCCCCGTAGGAAAAGACCAAGAGCAACACCTGGAAATGGCGCGCACCTTCGCCAATCGCTTCAATCGCCTCTATAACAACGAATATTTCCCCGAGCCCCAAGCCTTCAGCTTTGAACAAAACTTGGTAAAAGTCCCCGGCCTCACAGGCACTGGAAAGATGAGCAAAAGCGCTGGTGAAGCCGACACCATCTACCTCGACGAAGAGGCCACGTTGCTGAATAAAAAAATCATGAAGGCTGTGAGCGATAGCGGCCCGTCAGAACCTGGCTCACCCAAATCCACCCCGGTTCAAAACTTGTTCGATTTAATGGGACTGGTTTGCGCAGCAGATACCATTCAATTTTTCGACGATAGCCACAAAGCTGGCACCATCCGATACGGCGATTTGAAAAAGCAATTGGCGGTCGACATGGAAACCTTCATCGCTCCTTTGCGCGACAAAATCCACACCACCATGGGCGATGAAAAACGCCTGATGGAAATCGCTCGGTTTGGCGCGGAAAAAGCCCGAACATCGGCCCAAAAAACCATCCGAGAAGTTCGCGAAATCATCGGTTTCGGCAATCGCTAACCGCAGTTGAACCCCTCAAATACATCAATTTCCAACCCTTTATCGTAAATTGCACCCATGCTCAACGTTTCCCTGGTTATCCCCTTGTACAACGAAGCCGAGTCCCTGCCTGAATTACACGCTTGGATTGTTCGCGTTTGTAAGCAAGAAAACTTGTCGTATGAAGTATTGCTGCTCGACGATGGCAGCACGGATGCGTCTTGGGACATCATTCAGGGATTGCGGCAGCAAGATCCCAACGTTCGAGGGTTCCGATTCCGAACGAATTATGGCAAAAGCGCGGCCTTGAATGTCGGTTTTGCAGAAGCCACAGGCGAAGTGGTTATCACCATGGATGCCGATTTGCAAGATTCGCCAGACGAAATTCCCGGTTTGCGAAATATGATCCTCGAAGAAGGCTATCACGTGGTGAGCGGCTGGAAAAAGAAACGCTACGACCCTATCAGCAAAACCATCCCCACCAAGTTGTTCAATTGGGCTACCCGCAAAATCAGCGATTTGGAATTGCACGATTTCAATTGCGGACTCAAAGCCTATCGCAACGAAGTGGTTAAAAACATCGAAGTGTATGGCGAAATGCATCGCTATATCCCTGTGATCGCCAAGTGGGCCGGCTTCCCAAAAATCGGGGAGAAAGTCGTGGTTCATCAGGCGAGAAAATACGGGAGTACCAAATTTGGCATGAATCGATTCGTCAACGGTTTCCTGGATCTCATGAGCCTGTTCTTCATGAGCAAATTTGGCAAGAAACCGATGCACTTCTTTG
>CANHGC010000135.1 GCA_947460045.1 Bacteroidota bacterium
ATGATACACTAACATGGAATTGTTACTTCACACGTTTTTATTGATCCCTGTTTTGGGTTTTTTGGGGAGTTTGCTGATCCCAGAAGCAAAAGAGAACGCAATTTCTAGGTGGACCTTTGGGCTGGTGGGGTTGAATTTGTTGTTGCTCATAGCCTTTGTGGTACTGTGGGTTTGGCAGGGTGCGATGAATATCGATATCAAAGATTGGGTGCTTTATCAATCCAACGGGTACGTGTTTTTTATCGATTTCTTTTTCGATCATGTTACAGCCACCTTCGGCATAGTAGGAGGGGTGTTGACATTTTTGATTACTGTTTATTCTCGATATTACTTACACCGTGAAATAGGTTACAAGCGATTCTTTAACACCGTTTGGTTCTTTTATTTGGGCTATAATTTGGTGGTGTTTTCTGGGAATCTGGAAACGCTATTTGTTGGTTGGGAAATCCTTGGTATTTCGTCGTTTTTGCTGATCTCATTTTATCGCGATCGCTATTTGCCTGTGAAAAATGCTGTTCGCGTATTCTCCATTTACCGCATCGGCGATGTGGGGTTGATCATGGCGATGTGGTTGATGCATCACCTATGGCACGAGAACATCACGTTTTCTCGATTGCTAGATCAAAGTTTGGTCCATGAACACATTGCCAATCATTCGTTGGTGGGTATCGCCATTGCGTTGATGATTATGCTGTCTGCATATGCCAAATCGGCCCAGTTTCCATTTTCTTCTTGGCTGCCCAGGGCGATGGAAGGGCCAACACCATCGTCGGCCATTTTTTATGGATCCCTGAGCGTGCATTTGGGCGTGTTTTTGATGTTAAGGACCTATCCATTCCTTGAGTTTCAAATAAGTGTAAGGGTGTTTATGGGTGTTATGGGATTGCTCACAGCGTTTATTGCCACCAATATTGCCAGGGTGCAGTCTTCTGTAAAAAGTCAAATTGCTTATTCTTCCATTGCGCAAATCGGTCTGATATTTACAGAAATTTCGATGGGATGGCTCAATCTAGCGCTTTTTCATTTTACTGGGAATGCCTTTTTACGAACCTACCAGTTGTTGGTATCCCCATCGGTGGTGAGTTATTTGATTAGGGAACAACTCTATCAATTTAAACAACAGCCGCACTCTAGAATTCACTGGTTACCAAAAACTTGGATGAATTCACTTTACATCTTGAGCTTGAAGGAATTCAATCTGGAAAAGCTTAATTTTCATTTGTTTTGGTCGCCTTTGAAAATCGCAGGTAGGTGGTTGGCTTTCTTGAAAGTAAAACACATATTGCTCTTTTTTCTGCCAGTTGCACTGATTGCATTTGCCGATTTGATCATGCAGAGCGTCTCTGGTTCCAATTTGCCTTCGATATTGTCGCTCCCACTGGCTGCAATGGGATTGGCCATGGTGCTGCGCGCATTTGCAGAAAAACACGATGTGTTCCTTTCATGGTGGTTGGTGGTGTTGAATCATTGTTTCATTGCCATCGCCGTTGCCTTTAATGAACATTTTACCCTGAAGCACGTGTTCTTATATTTGTCTGGGGTGTTTGTTTTTGCAGTGGTTGGCCATGCGATTTTGCGAAAATTAGAGCGGTCTGAAGGAAAGATTCACTTAAAGTATTTTCAAGGTATCGTTCATGAGAGGCAGCATTTGGCAATGTTTTTTTTAATCTCAGGTTTGGGATTAACAGGGTTTCCAATATCGCCGTCTTTCGTGGGTGAGGATTTGATTTTTAGTCACATCCACGAAAATCAATGGATGCTCGCCTTGTTGGTGGCATTGAGCTACATCGTAGATGGATTGGCAGTAATTAGGATTTATTCGCGTTTGTTTTTAGGTCCCTCTATTCGAAAAAACAATGAAACTGCCTATCGCTCCTCTTAGCAGGTTTCCGCTTCATTTGCCGTATCTTTGCACCCGTGAATACAGAGCAATTTAAAGATTTAAAAGGCCGTGCAGAGGCTTTGAGGAGGTATCTTTGACGTCGATAGGAAACTTGCGGAAATCGCCGACGAAGAAGAGCAAACCCTAGATCCCAAATTTTGGGATGAGCCGAAAAAGGCAGAGTTGCACTTGAAGAAAATCAAAGACAAAAAAATCTGGACAGATGCCTATCTGAAAATAACCAGTGCCATAGACGATTTGGATGTGATGGTGGAATTCCAAGAAATGGGAGAAGCCACAGCCGATGAAGTGCATCAACAATACCTACAATTGATGCAAATGGTGGAAGACCTTGAATTCAAAAACATGTTGCAAAGTGAAGAAGATCACTTGGGCTGTGTTTTGGAAATCAACGCTGGTGCTGGCGGTACTGAAAGTTGTGATTGGGCCCAAATGTTGATGCGCATGTACTTGATGTGGGCTGAGAAAAATGGGTTTTCTATCACCGAGTTAGACCGACAAGATGGCGATGTGGCTGGTGTGAAAAGTGTATCGCTTGAAATCAAAGGGGATTTTGCGTTTGGATACCTGAAAGGTGAAAACGGTGTACATAGAATGGTGAGGGTTTCTCCTTTCGATTCAAATGCTCGCCGACATACATCCTTCGTGAGTGTTTACGTTTATCCATTGGTAGATGATACCATCGAAATCGAAATCAGGCCACAAGACGTTGAACTGCATACGAGTCGTTCAGGTGGAGCCGGCGGACAGAACGTGAACAAGGTAGAAACCAAAGTGCAATTAACACACACACCTACAGGTATAGTGGTTGTTTGTCAGGTAGATCGTTCGCAATTGGGTAACCGTGAACGCGCCATGCAAATGTTGAAATCGCGGTTGTATGAACTCGAAATTGCCAAGAGAAATGCCGCCCGAGCGGAAATCGAAGATGGCAAAATGAAAATTGAGTGGGGTTCTCAAATTCGTAACTACGTGTTTCATCCCTATAAATTGGTGAAAGACGTGAGAACGGGCGAAGAAACCAGCAACGTAAACAATGTGATGGATGGCGATCTTTGGCCATTTATCAAGAGTTACTTGCTCGCTGCCAGCGGCGGAGAATTGAAGAAATAGAATCGTTTACCCCTACGGTGAAGGCTGATTATTCGCCTTTCAGAGCCAAGCCATACGTCTCCAAGCAGCGATTTCTGGCAAAAGCGTGATCAACCATGGGTTTTTGATATTGATGGGTTCCAAATTCTGGGACCCATTTTTTTATGTACTCAAATCGCTTATCAAACTTCTCCATTTGTAAAGTAGGGTTGAAGACCCTGAAATAGGGTGCCGCATCAACGCCCGATCCCGATGCCCACTGCCATCCACCGTTGTTGCTCGCCAATTCAAAATCCAACAATTTCTCGGCGAAGTATGCCTCCCCCCATCGCCAATCAATGAGAAGGTGTTTGGTGAGGAAACTGGCCACAATCATTCTAACCCGGTTGTGCATGAAGCCTGTGGTATTCAACTCCCTCATCCCCGCATCAACAATGGGATATCCGGTTTTTCCCAACTTCCAGCTCTCAAATTCTTGTTCGTTGTTGCGCCACTGAATTTTATCGTATTGTGGTTTGAACGATTGATGGGTGATTTGCGGGAAGTGCCACAAAATTTGCATGTAAAAATCCCGCCAAATCAGTTCATTCACAAAGGTTTCATTGAGCGATAAGGCTTTTATCAATTTTTCTCGAATGCTGATGGTGCCAAATCGAAAATGTAAACCGAGTCTGCTGGTGCCACGAACCGAAGGGAAGTTCCTTTTTTGATCGTATTCTTTGATGAGCGTTTGGGTGATGGTTTTCTCTGGATAGTCAAATTCAAAAGTTTCAAATCCCATCGATGCCAAAGTGGGTAAAGGCAAACGTTGTTCCAATGCAACTTGGGCGATGTGATGAATCGCTTCTTCGGAAGTATACTGCACAATGGGGTGTTGGGCAAGATGCAATTTCCATTTTCGGCTGTATGGCGTGAAAACGGTATACGGTTTCCCATCGTCTTTGGTGACCTCCGATTTCTCAAAAATGCAATGGTCCTTGTAACTCTGGAATGCCATTTGATTCTCTGCACAAATCGATTCAACTTGATTGTCGCGTTCCATGGCCGATGGCTCATAATCATGGTTACAAACCAATGCGATACCCGGATTTTTCTGCAACTGTTGCGCCCAAACCTTCACAGGATGGCCATACCAAACCTGCAAATCGCCGCCTGCCTGTTGCAACTGTTCTTTGATGCTGGCAATTTCTTGATGAATGAACTGTACTCGCGCATCGCGCTTGTTCTCGAGGCGGTCTAAAATTGTTTGGTCGAAAATGAAGGCGCATTGAATTTGCGCACCCTGCGCTTTTGCCAATTCTAGAGCCCTCAATAAGCCATGGTTATCGGTTAGTCGTATATCGCGGCGAAACCAGAAGTAAATTATTTTTTGCATTAGACTTTGGGGTGAGATTGTAGTTGCTGCAATGCACTTTTAATGTTTGGATATTGGTAACAAAAACCTTGGTCCAATGTTTTGCTGGTAGTCACTTTTTGATTGGTTAAAGCGATGGCGGAGCGCTCGCCCCATGCCAAACGCATCAGCCAGGCCGGGACGATGGGTCGCAGTTGAATGTTCAGTTTTCGAATCAAGCGGTTGAAGCCCTTGGCGATCCACCATTGCAATTTCCATCCTGCTAAATACCATGGCAAATGCAGTGAAGGATGGATTTCATAAGCTTTTCCAAATTCGCCTTGAGTACAAGGGTTGGGCGATACACCGTTGTAAATGCCCGGCGATAATTTTTGCTCTGCCAATGCGATGTACAAATTGCACAAATCATGGATGTGTATCCAACTCCACATGTTTTCATGGCTACCCACAGAGCCAACCATTCCGCTAAGCAAGAATTGAGACTGTGCGGCCTTTACGATCTTACTTTTGTTTGATAACACCAATCCAGTTCTCACGATGCTCACATCGAATGGCAGTGGAAAGGGTCGGGTAAGACTTTTTTCCCAGGCCACGCATACTTGGGCCAAGAAAGCATCGCCCATGGCATGGTCTTCGTTGAGCTCAACATTTAAGGATTCGGGGTAATAACCTATGCCACTGGCGGAAATGACCTGTTTGGGTGGATTTTCACAGATCAAACAAGCATCAATCAGCGCGGAAGTGCCCTCGGTTCTGCTATTTAAAATTTCACCTTTGTATCGCTTCGTCCATGGTTTGGCAACGTTGGCCCCAGCCAAATGAATTACGGTATCGGCACCGTTTAAGATCTCCGGATTCGACCAAAAAATATTTTTTTTCGATGTTAAATCTTTTTTATCACTTTGATTGTTACTCTGCAATCGGCGTAGGTGTGACACAACGTGACCTTTA
>CANHGC010000136.1 GCA_947460045.1 Bacteroidota bacterium
CGATGCGCAAAAATCGTTCATGGTGGGTAGTTTGCAAAAAGCGCAAAACGAAAATATTGATTGGCGATTTGTGCAAATGGATCTCCAAAGCGATGAAATAGTGGGTGGGAATTTGAGTCTGGATACGGCTTGGTATATTTCACAATTCAATGCAAATTCAAACGGAGGCGTAGTATTGAAAGCCCGTGTAACTCACCGTGGTGGTGATGTGTCTCAAGCGCAACTACAACTCAAGTTGGGTGACAAAACCTTGTTTGCACAGCAAAAGTTGATCAGTAAAAACGAGTCCATAGAATTTGAGTCCACGGTGAATCAGGCTGATATGGGCCAAGGTTTGAAGTTGATACTTGGCGATGATGGGTTTAAGAACGACAATGAATTGTTTTTGCATCCAATCAAAGCGTGGAAAACACAGGTGGGGGTGATTGGCTCAAATCCTGCGGTTGATGCGATGTTTCAAGCCCAGCCGTTGCTGGTGAAGCGCCCATTGCGATTGCCTTTGAACACCCGGGATTTTGAGGCGTTGTCTGGATTGGATGCGATCATGGTGATTGGGGGTGTTCAGTTGAGCGATGCAGATTTGGCGGGTTTGAAGACCCGGGTGGAATCGGGATTGGTGTGTTTGCAATTCATGGATCAACCCGTGAGATCTTCAATGAAAACCATTTTTGGCGATGTTTTGCCGGGAGAGTGGAAATCCATCAACGAACGCATTTCATTGCCCGGTTTAAACCATCCCGTGTTTCAAGGGGCGTTTACTGAAACTTTATCAGACAATACGCGATTACCAGAGATCACTGGAACCTTCCAGCCCAAAGAAATTTCCAATTATGAGGTTGTTGTGCAAACAGAGGGTGGTTTACCATTGCTCTTGCAGCAAACCATGGAAAGTGGGGTGCAGTGGATTTGGTTATCGGACTTGCAAAAAGGGAGCAAAAAATTGTTGGAATCTAGCTGGTTCTTGCCCATGTTTACCCAAATAGTGGGCAGTCAGTCAGTCCAGGGAAAGCCCCTGTATGCTCATGTTTTTTCGAAGCAATTGTTCCCATTGCCAGGCGATATTCAGGTGGATGAAAGCGCGGCGAATTTGACGGGGAAAGGTGGCCGGTCGGTTGTGGAATTACAAACCAATTCTGAGCAACATACTTCCATGTATGTGGGTGAGGCGCCGAGTTTTTCCGGGATGTATCGACTAGAATCGCCCCGAACGGGAGAAAGGTTGGACTTGGCATTCAATTGGGCTCGCAACGAGTCGGTTTTGGACACAGATCCAGCATGGAAATCGCTACTCATAACTGGCGGGATGCCCTGGAAAACGTCTTTGGGCGATGGGAAATCTCCAATTTTACAGAATGAACCTTTAAAGGTGCTTTGGCGCTTGTTTTTGTGGGGGGCTGCCTTTTTCTTCGCAGTAGAGGTATTGCTGCTCATCGGGCGAAAAAAAATCAATTCAAAAGACAAAGAAAAACATGAATAATACCACTTTGCTTCAAAACGTTAAGTTGTTTGATCCCAGCAGTGATTTGCACAATCAAACGGTTGAGATACTTGTAAAAAATGGATTGATAGAATCGGTGGGTGAGGGTTTGGGTATGGCTGCCGCGGAGGTGATTGATTGCGGAGGCGCATACGTTTCTGCGGGTTGGCTAGATGCATTTGGATTTTGTCCGGATCCCGGAGAGCCTTGGAAAGAGAGTTTGCAGTCTTATACAGAAGCGGCCCAAATGGGTGGGTTTACTCAGGTGGCTGCCTTGTGCGGGACATCGCCAAAATCGGACAATGAATCGGTGATTTCGCAAGTGAAACAGGTGGGGTCGTTGCTTAGGGCTGAGATTCTTCCGTTGGGACATTCGAGTGTAGCCGGCGAGGCCAAGGAAATGGCAGAGGTGTTTGAGATGCATCGGGCGGGAGCTGTGGCTTTTACCGATGGCATTCATCACAGTGCGTCATTGGGTCTCAGAACCAAGCTTATGCAATATTGTGCTTCGTTGGGACTGAAATATTTGCATTACCCTTTTCAGAATCAGTTGGCACCAGACGGTAAAATCCATGAAGGTTTGGTGAACGCAACGCTTGGTTTTAAAGGGATTCCATCGGTGAGTGAAACGGTTGAATTGTTGGCTGATATTGAACTAGCAAAATATTTAAAATGCCCCTTGCACGTTTTGTGCGTGAGCAGTGCCGAGGGCGTGGCTTTGATTCGGGCGGCAAAAAAAGACGGTGTGGAAATTCATGCGTCGGTGCCCGTACTCAATTTGTTGTATACCGATGAATGGCTCACAGGGTTTGATGAGAACCTGAAGGTGTTGCCGCCGTTGCGTTCAGAGATTGATCGTAAGGCATTGCTTCTGGGATTGTTGGATGGTACTTTGGATGCTGTGGTGAGCAATCATCACCCGGAGGACATCGAATCGAAGAAAGTGGAGTTTGATTATGCGGCTTGGGGTGCGGCGACCATCACGCAAGTATTTCATTTGATGTGTAAAGCATTTGAAAATGAGTTGCCAGAAAATTGGGTGCCGTTGTTGTATCGCGGAAGTCGGAATTTCTTGGGACTTCATCAGCGAAGTGTATCGGCGGGAGAGCCTGCTGCTTTAACCTTTTTTGAGCTGGGCGGGGAATATCGCTTCGAGAAAACAAATCGGAGGACAAGGGCGTACAACGTACCTTTGACGGAGGAAGTGCTCAAGGGTAGGGTGGTTGCCACCATGCGCAATGGCTGTTATATGATAAATCATGATGGATCGAATTAAATTGTTGGCGAACCGCGCATCTGTGTTTCACGGGGTGTTGGCTGGGGTGTTTATCTTCATGGCGAAGGTGATTGTGTATGTGACGCAACATTGGGAATATCGGTTTTTGCCGGCATTTACATTTTTGTCGTTTCTGATCGTCCTCGCAGCGATGGTGATGGGTGGTTTGGGCGATAAACGTCAGTTAGAAGGCCGACATTACAACTACAAAAGCGCTTTGATGAGTTGTTTTCGGGCGGTATTGTTTGCGGTGTGTTTGGGTACGATGGCCGATACGGTATTATACTCATTGATTGATACCAGTTTGGTGGAGCAAACCAAGTCTATCATGATTGAACAAATGCAGGTGAGTTTGGGTGAGTCCAAGTTTTTGTCGAACGAAGACATGGACAAAGTGGTGAAGAGCATTCGCGAGGCGGAATTGGGTAGTTTGTGGGGTTATTTCTCGGGATTACCGGGTTTGATCGTGGGCAATATGTTGTTTGGTTTGATTGTTGCGCGTTTTTTGCGTGTGAAGAACGAGCAAGATTGGTTGAACGATTCAGAGGTAGTTTGAGGTTTGCTATTTGGTTGTTTAAGTAAAAGATATTCATGATAAAAGCCATTTCATCTGCACAGAATCCTTGGTTGAAGGAGGTTTTGGCTTTGCAAGAGAAGAACAGGCATCGCAAGGCATTGGGCCGATTTACGGTTGAGGGCTTGAACGAGGTGCGCTTGGCGATGAAGGCTGGGCTCAATTTGATTCAGGTGGCGATCAATCCGAAGAAGATGGGTTGGGATCAGGTGATGGATAGTTTGGGGGTGACCAAGTTTGGCGATGGGGTGGAGTTGCTTGAACTGAACGACATTGTTTGGGCGAAGGTGGTTGTGAAGGAGAGTGGCTTGAACGTGTTGGCGGTGTTTGAATTGCCAAAGCAGCCGGCGGTTTGGGCGCCAAAAGATGGCGAATTTTACTTGATGGTAGAATCGGTTGAAAAGCCGGGTAATTTGGGCGCATTGCTTCGCTCTGCAGATTCTGCGGGCGCAAACGGTGTGGTTTTGTGCGATGAGCGCATCGATGGGTTTCATCCACAGGTGATTAGGAATAGCGTGGGAACGGCATTTACCGTGCCTTTGTTTGTTATGGATTCGGCGAAAGCTTGGGACATTATCGAACAGAATAAAGTGAAACTGTTTACCACTTTCATGGAAGATGCGGTGAGCGTTTGGGAGGCCGATTTGAGTGGCAAAGTGGCGATGATTGTGGGGACAGAGCATCAAGGGGTGTCGGATTTTTGGCGGGGTAAGGGTGTGAATGTGAACATTCCGATGTTTGGGACCGTGGATAGTTTGAACGTTTCGGTGGCGGCGTCTTTGTTGATGTACGAGGCGAAAAGGCAAAGGAAATAATTCGCAGGGATGGTGAACGTGGGCGAAATTCAACGAATAGGTGTTTTGGGTGCGGGACGAAGTGCGGGATATTTGATTGAGTATTTGGGTGCATATTGCCAATCGCGTGGCAAAACATTGAAAGTGTACGATCAGCAGTTTGATCGATTGAAAGGGTCTTTCACAGTGATGGATTCTACGGAATTGTGTGAGGCGAATTTGGGCGATGCTGCGGCATTGGATGCGGTGATATCTGGTTTGCAGTTGGTGGTGAGCGTTTTGCCGCCTTTCATGCACATTGAAGTGGCCAAAGCGTGTTTGAAGCACGGATGTCATTTGTTTACGGCCTCTTACACATCCAACGAAATGAAATTATTGGGCGAGCAGGCGGAGGCGAAGGGGTTGTTGTTTATGAACGAATTGGGCTTGGATCCGGGTATCGATCATTTGAGTGCGAGTAGGTTGTTTGAAGAAGCCCATCGACAAGCATTTGTGATAGAGAGTTTTGAAAGTCATTGCGGGGGATTGGTGGCGATTGAAGATTGTGGGGAGAATCCATGGCAATATAAATTCACTTGGAATCCAACCAATGTGGTGTTGGCGGGTCAGGGTGGCGACAGTGTTTGGCGGGAGCATGGCATTGAGCGGCATGTGGCAGGGATGAAGATTTTTGCCAGCGCTCAAAAGATTGAAGTGCCCGGTTTGGGTGTGTTTGATGTGTATCCCAACCGCAACAGTTTAACCTATGAAGCGTTGTATGGTTTGGAGGAAGCCAGTACCTTGCTGCGAGGCACGTTGCGACGGGAAGGGTATTGCCAGGCATGGAATGAGCTTGTTGAAATGGGTTTCACCAACTCGGTTGAATTGCTCGAAGTTGATTGCGCTGCGACCTGGTTTACTCACGTTTCTGGGTTTGCAGATACGGAAGCTTGGTTGGCAGATTTGGCTGATCGAGGGAAGTCTCATTTGTGCGGATATATGTCGTTTTTGCGTTTGAATGAGGGGGTTGATGGGCTTGAAGTGCTGGGTAAAAAGTCGGCACAGGTATTGGAGCAGATTTTATTGGATCGATGGGCTTTGGGTTCAGACGATAA
>CANHGC010000137.1 GCA_947460045.1 Bacteroidota bacterium
ATCGAGTGGTAGGAATGACCTTCAGTGAATTTGGAAGACGGGTGATCAGCAATGCCAGCAATGGTACAGATCATGGCGCTGCGGCTCCGATGTTTGTGTTTGGGAAAGCGGTACAAAATGGGGTGATTGGTGCCAACCCAACCATTCCTTCCACGGTTACGGTGAACGACAATTTGCCCATGCAGTACGATTTTAGACAAGTGTATGCTTCGGTACTAACCGATTGGTTTGAACTGCCCGAGGCCGATGTAAAGGCAGCGATGGGAGGCAAAGATTTCAATACCTTGCCCATTTTTAAAGCCAATAAAGCTAGCATCGATGACTATATAGATTTGGTGAGCAGAATCTCTTTGAATCGCATTTTCCCAAATCCAGCGGTATCCAATACACAAATAGAGTACTTTACTGAATCAGGAAATGTGAAAATATCTTTGTTTGACGCCATGGGGCAATTGGTAAAAATTTTAAAAGATGATTGGCATGGCCATGGGACTTATGTGATTGATTTGGATGTAGTTGGACTGAGAAGTGGGAACTATTATGTTCAACTTTCTCAAGGCGATAAACGAATTACAGAGGTGCTTTTGGTTCAATAATTTTTTGAAAAGGTAGGCAGAGATAAAAATTTGTTTTATATTTGCAGTCCAAAAAAATTGCCCTATCGTCTAATTGGCAGGACAGCGGTTTTTGGTACCGTATGTCTAGGTTCGAGTCCTAGTAGGGCAACAAATTGAAGGTTTGATGATATCCGTTGCACAGTAGTGCAGCTAGAGAGACAGTAAAATCGTATTATGACATCACTTATACACCCCGTAAAAATTTTTGCTGGCAGTGCATCTGCTGCCCTCACACAGGACATCTGTAACTTCTATGGTACAGTCCCTGGAGATTTAACCGTTTCAAGGTTTAGCGACGGGGAGTTTCAACCCAATTTCAATGAAAGCGTTCGTGGTTGTGATGTATTCATCGTACAGAGTACCTATCCAAATTCAGACAACTTGATGGAATTGTTGATGGCCATTGATGCTGCAAAGCGGGCTAGTGCCAATTACATTACAGCGGTGATGCCCTACTACGGATTTGCACGTCAGGATAGAAAAGATAAACCCCGTGTGTCTATCGCGTCAAAGTTGGTGGCAGATTTGTTGCAAACTGCTGGTGCCAATCGTGTGATGACCATGGAATTACACGCGCCACAGATTCAAGGTTTCTTCAATGTGCCAGTGGATCATTTGGAAAGTTCAATCATTTTTGCGCCGTATATAAAAACGCTTCCTCAGGAAAATATCGTGATTGCTGCACCCGACGTAGGGGCATCGAACAGAATACGTGAGGTGGCTAAGATTTTGAACTTGGGCATGATCATTTGTGACAAGGAGAGAAAGAAGGCCAATGAAATTGCCAACATGACGGTAATTGGAGATGTTGAGGGCAAAGACGTTGTGTTGATTGATGATATCATTGATACCGGAGGTACTTTGTGTAAGTCATCGGCCATGTTGATGGATAAAGGGGCAAAATCGGTGCGTGCACTTTGCTGTCACCCAGTATTGAGTGGTAAGGCATATGAAAACATCGATAATTCAGTTTTAACTGAGTTGGTGGTAACGGATACCATTCCATTGAAGCATCATTCAGACAAAATCAAAGTGGTTTCTGTGGCGCCATTGTTTGCTCGTGCGATTCGCAATGTGCATGAACATGGCAGCATCAGTTCGTTGTTCAAACAGGTGTTTGCTCATCAAACCAAAATTGAATTAAAATAAGCAATTAATAGAATAGAATAATAAGATGAAAACCATTTTTCTTAAAGGCGAGATGCGCACAGAGGTAGGTACACGTACTGCCAAAGTTTTGCGTGCCGAAGGCAAAGTTCCTTGTAACATGTATGGTTTGGCTGATGGCAACTTGAATTTTGCCGTTTACCAAGCAGATTTCAAAAATTTGGTATACACACCCAACGTATACAAAGTGAAGATTGAGTTGGATGGCAAAAACTATGATGCCATTTTGCAAGACATTCAATACCATCCAGTATCTGATATGATCATTCACTGCGATTTTGTTGCTGTAGATGCTAGCAAGCCAGTTGTTATGGAAATCCCAGTTCGTGTGGTTGGTAACTCACCAGGTGTGCGTGCGGGTGGTAAATTGGTTAAAAAATTGAACCGTTTGCGTGTTCGTGGTTTGATCCAAGATTTGCCTGATTTTATCGACGTAAGCATCGATACATTGGAAATCGGTCAATCAGCCAAAGTAGGTCATGTTGAAGTTTCAGGTTTTGAATTGTTGGATTCACCTGCAAACGCCATTCTTTCAGTGAAGACAACCCGTGCTTTGATGCAAGCGGCTGCCGAAGCTTCAAAGAAGTAATATCACATTTGATTATAACAAAAACCCCGGGCAAATGCCCGGGGTTTTTTGTTTGGGGTTATTGTTTACAGTGAAACATCAACCTTTATAAAAGACAATTATTTGGTTGCAGCTTCGAAGTGCGCGTTTACTGCAGACCAATTCACTACGTTCCAAAATGCTCCGATGTAATCGGGGCGGCGGTTTTGGTAGTGCAGATAATAAGCATGTTCCCAAACATCCAATCCCAAAATGGGTGTACCCTTTACCTCGGCAACATCCATCAATGGATTGTCTTGATTTGGTGTAGAGGTGATGGCCAATTTGTGGTCATGTACAATCAACCAAGCCCAACCACTACCAAAACGGGTGGTTGCAGCGCTGTTGAATTGTTCTTTCATCGCATCGAATGATCCGAAACTAGCAACAATTGCATCCATCAAAGCACCTGTAGGCTGGCCACCGGCGTTGGGTCCCATGATTCCCCAGAAGAAACTGTGGTTCCAATGACCGCCACCGTTATTGCGGATGGCTGGACTGTATTTTGAGATGTTGTGAACGAGTTCAGTGAGTTCAACACCTTCGGCTGCGTTTCCTTTTACAGCGTTATTGAGGTTATTGACATAGGCTTGGTGGTGTTTGCCATGGTGGATTTCCATGGTGCGCGCATCGATGTGCGGTTCCAAAGCGTTGTGGGCGTAGGGTAATGCGGGTAATTCGAACATAAATGTGTTTTTAGTTTGATTATTTAAACAAAGTTAGGCGAAAGGGGTTTGCTTTTCAAACGTGAAATTCGCTGAATTCTCGCCGTACTTTTGTTGCTCAATCGGTATGAGTGAAATCGCGCTACAACTAACAATATCTGAAACCATGAGCAAGGGAATTGACATTTTTGCCGTGTTTTTCAGGGAACATTGGTTTGAGTTACTCGCAGCAATTTTGTCGTTGTGGTGTGTGATTCTGGCTGCAAAAAATAGCATATACAATTGGCCCGTGGCGATGGTTGGGTCTATCATGTACGTGTTTGTTTTTTTTGGGGTGGGATTGTACTCGGATGCCTTTTTAAACGTTGTTTTTCTTTGCTTTCAATCATTTGGATGGTACAAATGGCAAAAACAGCGCGGTGATTCAACCGCGGATGCCAAACCTACATGGGCAAATGGCCCATCGTTTTGGAAAGTATTACTGGTTGGTGGTGTATGCTATTATCCCTGGGTTATGTTTGTTCAAGCCGGCGCCTTTCAATTTTTACTTGGCTCGCAAATACCCTCTGTACCTAAGTACGTTTATGTGGATGCCGCTTTATTGATGTTGAGCCTTGCGGCCTTGTACATGCAAGCCAAACGATGGATTCAAAATTGGTGGGTTTGGATACTTGTAGATGTTGTGTATATCCCTTTGTACATATCCAATGACAATTGGATCACAGCCATTTTGTATTTCATTTACATACCCTTGGCATGGAGCGGATATAAAATGTGGCGGGATCAACGATAAACACGCTATTTAATTCGTGCAGTTCATAGGTGTTTAAGGATTGGAATTGCAGAGATGACTCAATCGTTTTCCGGCACGTACAGCAATTGGCTGAATTGATTTTCATTGAGCAGTTCGTTGGCAACATCCATGATGTTTTGCACCGTCACCCGATTGATGCAATCTATGGCATGTTCGATGCTATTCGCTTTGCCTTTTCTCAATACGCTCTGTCCCAAATGCATCATCAATCCACTGCGATTTTCATTGGATAATATGAGTTGACCGGCGTACTGATTTTTTGCCCTCGACAATTGTAAAGTACCCAAAGATTGGGTTCTCAATTTTTTGATTTCTTTGAAAATCAGATCCACTGATTTTTGGATGTATTTGGGTTCGCTGCCCACAAAACAGTGAAACAACCCGGTTTCGGCGAATCCACTGTAACCACTTTCAACGTTGTATGTGTATCCGTATTTTTCGCGAATGGCGAGATTGAGTCGGCTGTTTAATACCGGCCCCCCAAAAAAATTGTTCATCAACAAGAGGGTCCATCTTTTTTCATGATCCATTTCATAAGCCAAGCTGCCGATGATGGCATAGGCCTGGTTGAAATCTGTTTTTTTTGTTTCGATGAAGGGCGATGCGGATTTGAAAGCGGTTGCAGCACCTACACCGTTCTGTAAATCGCCTAGAACCGCTATGGGCTGAATGGATTTGTGACTGGGCTCTTGGTGATTGATAGCGGTTGAAGACAACTCACCGGCATCGGGCAAGAATCGGTTTAATGCACTCAATACACGCTCAATTGATACATTGCCAACCACCGCAAAAACCATGTTATGGAATTGATAATGGGTTGATACAAAATTTTTCAGCGCCGTTTGACTGATTTCGTTGACAGATTCCTCAGTGCCAAGTATGTTGTGGGCCAATGGATGTCCAGCAAAAATTCGCTCTTGAAATTCATCAAAAATGTTCTCCTCTGGGGTGTCGAGGTACATGTTGATTTCATCGATGATGACCTTCTTTTCTTTTTCCAACTCACCTTCAGGGAATGTAGACCGAAAGACCACATCGCAAAGGATATCGGTAAGACGAGTGAGGTGTTTAGACTGAGTGGTGCCGTAAATGGTGGTGATTTCTTTGGTGGTATATGCGTTGAGCTCACCGCCGACCACTTCCAAGTGATTGAGTACATGGATGGTTTTTCTGCGCGTGGTGCCTTTGAAAAGCATGTGTTCGAGGCAATGTGCGAGCCCAGGGTGTGCGCCATCGTTTTTGCTTCCCGCTTGAATGGAGAAACCGGCATGTACCAACTGCGTGCCTTTTACGCG
>CANHGC010000138.1 GCA_947460045.1 Bacteroidota bacterium
ATTACTGTAACAGCAATTTCTTCCGTGGTTAACTTCATCAATGAATCGGCCAATGCTTCTACTGAACCATCCACATCACCTTTCACGATCAACTTCAATTCTTTGAAGTTTCCTACGGCCAAACGACGGCCGATTTCGTCCAAAGTAATGTGACGTTTGGTTCTGATGCCTTGTTCACGCACCAATTGCAAACGTTTGTTGGCCAATGTTTTCGCTTCACTTTCGTCTGCAAATACCACATAAGCATCACCGGCGGTAGGGGCATCGGAGAAACCGAGCATCTTCACTGGTGTACTTGGTGGCGCATTGTCGATTTTTCCGCCTCTTTCGTTATAGAGCGCACGAACTTTGGCGTAATAAGGTCCAACTACTACGTGATCTCCCACGCGAAGGGTTCCTGTTTGCACAAGCATGCTACAAACGATACCACGACCTTTTTCTTGTGTGGCTTCAATTACGGTACCTTTTGCTCTCCGGTTGGGGTTTGCTTTGAGGTCCATCATTTCGGCTTCCAATAGAACTTTTTCGAGGAGTTTATCTACGTTAAGGCCTTTTTTGGCTGATATTTCTTGACATTGGAATTTGCCACCCCAATCTTCCACGAGGATATTCATCGCTGAAAGTTGCTCACGGATTCTGTCTGAGTTGGCGCCTTCTTTATCTATTTTATTGAACGCAAACACCATAGGGATGTTGGCGGCTTGGGCGTGTGCGATGGCTTCGCGGGTTTGCGGCATCACAGAATCGTCTGCTGCAATCACGATGATGGCCATATCGGTTACCTTGGCACCCCTTGCACGCATCGCGGTAAACGCTTCGTGACCTGGAGTATCGAGGAATGTGATTTTCTTGCCATCGGTCAAAGACACTTCATAGGCACCGATGTGCTGGGTAATTCCCCCTGCTTCACCGGCGATTACGTTTGCTTTACGAATGTAATCGAGGAGCGATGTTTTACCGTGGTCAACGTGACCCATTACGGTTACGATTGGGGCGCGAGGCAACAAATCTTCCTCGTTATCCATTTCGTTATCGGCGGCTTCGATTTGAGATTCTGCATCAACGAATTCTACTTCAAAACCAAAATTGTCTGATACCAATTGAATGGTTTCTGCATCCAAACGTTGGTTGATAGACACAACGATTCCGAGCATGAAGCAAGTAGAAATAACTTGAGTAACGCTGATATTCATCATGGTAGCCAATTCGTTGGCTGTGAGGAATTCGGTTACTTTGAGTATTTTACTTTCTTTCTCTTTGCGGAGGTTGGTTTCTCTGCGGTCATTGGCACGAACTTCTTTGTTACGGGCTTTGATTTTTTGTTTCATGCCGCGAGATTTCCCGGCATTACCCATTTGGCCCATGGTATTCCGTACTTTCTGCTGAACGGCCTCTTTGGTAATTTCAGCTTTTGGTGCGGGTTTGGTTGCGTCACCGGGTGTGGTGGCGCGTTGGTCTTGTTTTACGCGTTCTTGCACGGCCACTTTTTCGGTGCCGGCGGCTTTGCGTTTGCGTTTGCGTTTTTCGCGAAGATCGTCGCGGGCTTCACCGGCCAAAGACTTCACACCGGTAGGTGCTATGGTAGGCAGGTTGATTTTTCCCAACACTTTGGGTCCGGAAAGGACTTCAAATTTGGTATCAATTTTTTCTACATCATCTTCGTGGGATTCTGTAGTATTTGCAGTGGCTGCAATTTCTTTGATTTCTGTTGTGGCAGGAGCGATCACTTCCGGGGCTGGGGTTTCAGCCACTGCGGGTATTTCTACGGGCGCGGTTGGTGCTGGAACTTCAGCTACTGCGGGTACTGGTGCTTCTGGTTCTTTGGGTGTTTCTACCGCGGGGATTGGTGCGGCGATCACTTCAGGCTCGGGGGCTTTTACGACTTCAACAGGCGCTGCAGGAATTTCCTTGGGTTCTTCTGTTTTGGTCTTTTTGCCGCCGATATCAATTTTTCCAAGGATTTTAGGTCCTTGCACTTCTTCTGACCGGGTAATGATTTTTTCCGGTTCAACTTCTGGTGTTTTGGTTGCAACGATTTCTGGCTCTGCTGCAGGTTTTGCTGCAGGCGCAGGGGTTTTTGCTGCAGGTGTTGCAGGGGGCGGAGTGGGTTTTGAATCTCTGCTGGTCTTCAACAACTTTGCCTCGTCTTTTGCAGCTTTGTCTGCAGAAAATTCACGAAGCAATGCTTGATACATGTCTTCGGTGATTTTCGTTGTTGGTTTGGGCATTACATCGAAGCCTCGCTGATTGAGCACATCGGCAAGTACTTGGAAGCTTCGATTCAATTCGGTGGCTACTTTCGCTAAACGGTATTCCGCCATATTTTCTTTCAAAATTAGTTCTATTGACTATAAATCCCAAGGTTTGCGCCAATTCCCGGAGGGGAAAAAGCATTGTTTTATTCAATGCCCCGAATCCTTGGGGGTATACGGGGCATTGAGGAAATCAAATTAGTCTTCGAATTCTGTTCTCAGAATCTTCTGTACTTCAATGATGGTTTCTTCTTCGAGTTCGGTTCTGCGCATCAAATCTTCAACAGGGGTGTTGATGACAGATTTGGCAGAGTCCAAACCAATTTTCTTGAATTCTTCGATGATCCAAGTATCGATTTCGTCCAAGAATTCGTCCAAATCCACATCGTCCTCATCGTTGATGGCGGTTGCCATGCGATATACTTCGATTTGGTATCCGGTCAATTTTCCAGCCAGTTTGATGTTGTGACCGCCTTTTCCGATGGCCAACGACACTTGATCTGCATCCAAGAATACATCGGCGGTTTTCTTATCGTCTTTGAGTTCGATACGAGAAATCGCTGCGGGCTGCAATGAGCGTTGGATATAGAGGTTGGTGTTGGTGGTGAAGTTGATCACGTCGATGTTTTCGTTGCGCAATTCACGAACGATACCATGGATACGAGCACCTTTAACACCCACACAAGCGCCCACTGGATCGATGCGATCATCGTAGCTTTCAACGGCTACTTTGGCGCGCTCACCGGGTTCGCGAACGACCTTTTTGATGGTGATCAAACCATCCAAGATTTCAGGAACTTCCAATTCAAACAATCGCTCCAAGAACTCAGGAGAGGTACGAGACAATACAATTTTTGGTGAACCTTTGTCCATCTCCACTTCGTGGATCACGGCGCGCAGGGTATCGCCTTTTTTGTACATATCGCGGGGAATCATGTGCTCTTTTGGGAGAGACAATTCATTGCCTTCATCGTCAAGAACCATAATTTCACGTTTCCACACGTTGTATACTTCGCCGGCGATGATTTCACCGCGTTTGTCTTTGTATTTTTTGAACAGCTCGTCTTTCTCCAACTCGATGATTCTACTCATCAGGGCTTGGCGTGCATTCAAAATGCTGCGTCTACCGAAATCGTCGAGGAATACCTGTTGGATACAATCTTCACCTACCGCGTAATCGGGCTCCAAGGTTTGGGCTTCGGCCAGTGCGATGTGCAGGTTGGGATCTTCTACTTCGCCTTCTTCTACGATGAGGCGCAGGTGATACATTTCGATATCTCCTGTTTCGGTGTTGATGATGATGTCGAAATTGGCATCATTGCCATATTTCTTTTTCAGAATGTTACGAAAAACGTCTTCCAAAACGCGCATCATTGTGGCGCGGTCAATGTTTTTGAACTCCTTAAACTCGGAGAAGCTCTCCACAAGGTTGATACCCAGATCTTTTGCCTTGATTTTCATATTATTTGAAACTGATTATGATGGTTGCAGATTGAATGTTTTCGAAGGAAATTTCGTGAAGTACTTCAATGGCTTTTTTGCCCTTTTCTTTCACAATTTCTTCGACGATGAATGTGTCATTTTCTTGGATTTCGATCAATTTTCCGGTAAGAACTTTATCGGGAAGTGTGAATTCGAACGAACGGCCAACGTGTTTTGTGTATTGTTTGCGATTCACCAGGGGTCTTTCGGCACCGGGCGATGATATTTCAAAGGTAAATGCTTCCTCGCTCAAGCCTGATTCTTCGTCATCGATTTTTTCAGAAATGTGCTTGGTAAAATCGGTGATGGCTTTCATCGACAGTGGTTCTTCACTGTCTACATAGAACTCATAAAGCTTGGCTGCGCTGGCGGTGTGAGCCACCAAGAACAGACCGAACAGGGGTGCTTCCTGCTCAACGAGTGCTGTGATTTTTTGTGTTAGGTTTGCCATAGTCAACAAAAAAGGGGACTGCTTTTGGCTTGTCCCCTTCCTAAAGTTTATTGGAAAAGTTCTGCAAATATAAGCAAATTCAAAAACTTTTCAAAATCATTTCAACACCTTGGCTTCAATGATCAGGATATCTCTTGTGGGTCTATCTTGCATATTGGTGGGTTGGTTTTCGATGTTGCTGAGAACATGGTATCCAGACACGAGTTTGCCAAATACGGTATAATCGTTATCGAGGTTGGGGGCACCACCCCATTGGGCATAGCGTTTTTTATTGATTTCAGGAATTTCAGCGAACAGTTTTTCTACCAGGGGCTTCATTTTTTCCTGTACTTCGAGCTCTATGCTTCTGAGTGCGGCCATGTTGCCAGACTGACTCATGATTTGGGCGTTTCTCACGGTTTCGGCATTGACAGGATCGGTGCGAAAAATTTCAAACGCACGGGTTTCCAAGGCCTGTTTCATTTGGGCTTCGCTCACTTTGGTTCCGGTAACGATGAAGAACTGGGAGCCTGAGCTGTTTTTTTGTGGATTTATGTCGTTGCTTTGACGGGCCGCAGACAATGCACCGCGGAAGTGGCATAGCTCACTTTTGATTTCGTTGGGCACCGTGTAACCCGGACCGCCATCGCCCAATGCGGCTGTTGGAGATGCATTTTTTGATTTTGGATCACCCGTTTGCACCATGAAATCTTTGATCACTCGGTGAAACAGGATGCCATTGTAAAAGCCAGAGTTTACCAATTTGATGAAGTTTTCGCTGTGTTGTTTTTGATCGGGGTTGAGTGCAAGCACCATATCGCCCACGGTGGTTTTTAGAGATACGCGCGTCCAATTTTCGGGTGCGGTACTATCGCTAAAATCTTCGCCTGTAGACGGTTGTGTGGTGGCATTGGTTGAATCTGAATGGGCGGTTTTGCTTCCAGAATTGCAAGAGGTATAGGGAACTAGGGCTCCCGCCA
>CANHGC010000139.1 GCA_947460045.1 Bacteroidota bacterium
CCATGCACATTCATCCGCGACAGGCATTTTTATCGCACATGGCGCAAACCAGCCCCAATCCCATGGCCATCCACATTGTCCGTGCCAGTGGGAATTACTTATATGACGCTTCCGGCAAGAAATATTTGGATTTGATCGCTGGGATTTCTGTTTGTAATGTGGGACATCAACATCCCAAAGTGGTTGAAGCCGTACAAAAGCAAGCCGCCGAATTCATGCATGTCATGGTATATGGCGAAACGGTTCAAACGCCGCAATCCAATTATGCCTGTGCTTTGGTGAGTAAATTGCCCGAAAATTTAGATTGTTGTTATTTTGTAAATTCTGGCGGAGAGGCCATCGATGGTGCCATGAAGTTGGCCAAGCGGGTAACGGGGAAATCAGATTTTGTGGCATTAACCGATGCATATCACGGTAGCAGCCAAGGTCCGTTGAGTTTGATGAGCAACGATTATTACAGTCAAGCCTATCGCCCACTTTTGCCATCGGTGCATTTTGTTGATCAAAACGATATAGAATCTTTGAACAACATTCCGTGGTCTAGAGTAGCTGGCGTGGTGGTTGAGGTGATACAAGCAGAACGAGGTGTTAAGCCCTGTGATGTGGATTTTCTCAAGGCATTGCGAGAAAAATGCGATGAGCATTGCGCCCTGTTGGTTTTTGATGAAATTCAAACGGGGTTTGGTAGAACGGGGAGTTTGTTTGCGTTTCAACATGTGGGTGTGGTACCCGATGTACTGGTTCTGGGTAAAGCGCTCGGCGGCGGAATGCCGATGGGTGGATTTATCGCCGCTAAATCATTGATGTCGCAATTGTCATACAATCCAATACTCGGACATATCACCACATTTGGTGGTCATCCAGTGGTTTGTGCGGCAGGGGATGCGGCGTTTGATGTTTTGTTATCCGAAATTTCTATGGACGAGGTTCTGAGAAAAGGGGCGATGTTCAAGGAAGGACTTAAGCATTCGATGGTAAAAAAAATCCATGGAACGGGTTTGATGTTGGCGGTTGAATTGGATTCATTTGAATTGGTCCAGAATTGTATCCAAAAAATGCTAGATCGAGGTTTGTTTTCTGATTGGTTTCTATATGCCCCAAATTGCCTGCGATTGGCGCCGCCATTGACCATTACCGAAGAGGAAATTCAATGGGCATGTGAAGCAATTGTAGAGGTTTTCAAAGAAATGTGTGAATGATTTGGGGGTTAAACGCATTATCTTTGTTATAGAGTGGTTGCTTTTTGCGAAAATTGCAACCAAAACATATACTCATTGATGAAATCGCAACTCAAATTAGCCGTTATTACAACAGCCATCTGTTTATCAGTGTTGATGTTGGGGTCGTGCGAAAGAATCAATAACAATCAAAACAACAATGAATCAAGTGCCCAAAGTTATGGGTTGCTTCAAACGGAGTTGGCCAACCTCATGGAGTTGGTAGACGAAGTGTCTGATCAAACCACTGGGAAAGGGGCGCCGTCAAATTTTTTGCTGAAGAATTTAAGTAAGGAAGCCAAAATCATAGTAATAGACTCTAGCTACTTTGATGGTGACGACATAGAACTTGTGATCGATTTTGGTTCGGTAGTTAAGCCCTTCATACCCACACAAAAATGTATGGATGGAAGATTTCGGGCGGGCAAGGTGCATGTGCGTATCAAATCGCACTACGTTGAGAATTCTTCTGAGTCTTTCGTTTTTATCGATCCAAATGAGGAATATTGGTTTGGTGCTGAGGGAAAGCCCTCACAGATTTTGGATTTTAGTATGTCGATCACCCGAGATTTAAGGGAGCGATTGATTTACAAAAATGTAAAATTCAAAGTGAAACAGGGCGAGGCAGAATCTGAGTTTGATGGCAATTTGGTCTTGGAGAAAATAGCAGGCAGTCAAACGCCAGGTATTGTTGGAGATCAATATTTGTTAACTGGCGAGGGGCAATTAGAGCATCGAGATGATGAATTTGATTGGAAAATCATTTCGCCATTGAAGAAAAAAATTGAGCCGGGTTGTGGCATGATTCCAGTAATGGGAGAGGTGTTGCTCGAAAATGAACGCACGAATAAAAACATCAATTTGGATTTTGACCCATTCAAAAATGAATCTTGCGATCGCATAGTGAGGGCAACTATCGCAGGAGAAATGATTGATTTCGTGTTGGAATAACGGAAATATCCGCAGTTTTACTTCAAAGAGATGAGCTCGGGCGGTGCGATGAGCGTTGTGCCTTTACTGTTTTTTTCGAACCAAGCGTGTTTTAAACCATTGGTAATCCACATAAATCTACTGTCTAATTTATTGTTATATGTGGCTGCTTGTATCAATGTATCTTTAGAAATTACAATTTCTGGGGCTTTGCATTCGATCAAGATGCAAGGCATTGTGTTGGTTGCAAATACCACAATATCAAAGCGTTTGCGCATTCCAAAGGCTTGGATTTCACGCTCTACTGCAATGAGGCCGGGTGGGATGTTGTAGTGTGAGCACAGGTGGGCCAAACAGTGTTGACGTACCCACTCTTCGGGTGTAAGGGGGATAAATTTTTTACGAACGGGATCAAAAATCACTTTTTTTTGCTCCTGTTCTTGAATCAGAAATTGGTAATCAGGAAAGTTTAATTGTTGCACCGCTGTAAAAATACAAACCCATGGCCAAATTGAGCGATACCATTGCGAATTATTTGGATCTAAGAAGAAAGATCTTGGCCAAGCAATATGCGCCTGTTTATTTGTTGCATGGGGAAGAAGTGTATTTCATTGATGCGATCACAGAACTCCTGGAAAAGTCTGTATTGCCAGAATCCGAAAGAAGTTTCAATCAAACACTGATTTACGGAAAAGAAGTCAAAGTTCACGACCTCATCGCCATGGCACGTCGCTACCCAATGATGAGCGAGTTTCAGGTGATCATTGTGAAAGACGCCCAAGACATTAAAGAGTTTGATAAATTGCTCACTTACATTGAAAACCCCTTGCCTTCAACTGTGTTGGTTTGTGCTTTTAGGGGCAATAAAATGGATATGCGTACCAAGATTGGCAAACAAGCCGATAAGTTTGGTGGGGCCTATTACGCAGCAAAATTGCGCGATTATCAAATCAAAGATTGGTTGCCCGAATATTTGCGCCAGAAAGGTCGCAGTATCGATGGGGCCGCCATCCAGATGATCGTTGAATTGTTGGGTGCTGATTTACCATCGATTCACAATGAATTGGATAAATTGTTGATCAATGTGAAAGACGAGTTCATTCGCACCACCCACGTGGAGGCAAACATCGGTTTCAACAGAGATTACAACGTATTTGAACTTCAGAGTGCGTTGGGCTATCGCAATTTCAACAAAGCCATTCAAATTGCCCATCACATGGGAAATCGTGCCGAAAAAGGGGAGATTCTGCGCATTGTAACCAACCTACACAACTACTTTGGTAAGATTTTGATGGTACAGCAAATGGGCAGTCCCAACAAAGCGGCGGTGGCTTCCGCATTGGGCGTAAACCCATTTTTTGTGGAAGAATATTTGGTGGCCGCCAAAGGGTATAGCGCCGGTGATATGGAGCGTGTGTTCAATCAAATCAAACTTCTAGATCTGAGATTGAAAGGCGTTCACAGAGGTTCCTCAACCGATGGCGAATTGCTCATTGAGACCATTGTGGGAATACTTCGTGCCCCACAGCGCGTTTGATGCGATTTTTTGTTTTATTTTTCCTTTATTTGTAAATATTAAATTAATTCTATGAAAAAACTATACGTATTAGCCGTTGCTGCATTCGCTACTTCAGTGGTGTCAGCTCAGGTTGGACTTACTTTGGAAAGCGCTACACAAGGCGCGCCTGAGGCAATTTCAACATCAAAAGTCTTCATCGACAAAGCCGATAACGGTGGATTCGGTGTGGCGCCAAACACCAAGAAGCCATTGAGCGCTCGTGGTGTAGATTACAAGAGCTTCGTAAGAATTGGGTCTACCTATTACGATTTGCAAACCAACTTCGCTATGCCACATAGAATTGCGTTGCATTCGAATGGTGCAGTTTCTGCTGCTTGGACAACCGCTAACTCAGACGCTGCGGGTTTTGCTAGCCGTGGTTCTGGTTACAACTACCGCGATGAATCTGGTAAATGGACGCCTTCAGATAGTACTCGCGTTGAAAACGTAAGAACCGGTTGGGCCAACGTAGGTGTATTGTCGAACGGTAGCGTATTTACCATCGGTCACGATGCAACAAACGGTGGATTCTACATGACCAAAAGCAATGGTGCAAACAGCCGTCCAACAACGGTTACCAGCATTTTGCAAGAACCCCCTTATAAGCCCATTTGGGCTCGTACTGCCAATGATGGTGATGTAATTCACTTGATTTGCTCTTACACAGATTCAGCAGCTCCAGGCGAAGCACGTGCGCCAAAGAGAAAAGGAATCTTCGCTCCTATGGTTTACAGTCGTTCTAAAGACGGTGGTGCCACTTGGGATAAAAAGCACATCATGTTGCCCGATTACGACAGTACTTTAACCAACAACGGTGGTGCCGATCAGTATACAATTGATGTAAAAGGCAATACGGTTGCCATCGTGAATGCAGATTTGTTGCAAGGGGTTATCGCTTGGAAAAGTACAGACGGCGGCGACAATTGGCAGCGCATCATCGTAGACACATTCAAATATGCACCTTGGACAGGTAAAGTTGAAATGTTGGATACACCATATACCAACGACGGTACAGTGGATGTGATCATCGATAACACCAATAAATTGCACGTATTCTTTGGTTTGGGTCGTGTATTAGATACCGATACCAGCGATGAGAGCTATAGCTTCTATCCCGGTACACAAGGTATGATGCATTGGTCTGAAGCCACTGACAAAACTACTTTGATTGCTTCAGGTGGTCAGTTCGATCGCGATCAAGATGGCATCAACGGTTTGGAGCAAGCCACCTACTCAGCTTTGACATCCGGAAACGTGCCATCAGGCATGAGCACAGTGGCCCGTTTGGGAAGTACTTCTGCACTTCGCCAGCCTTCTACAGCAATGGATGCAAACGGCAATTTGTATTGCTTATTCAGTGTGCCCATCGAACAAGATTTGTCTGATTTGGGCGCCAACTTCCGTGATATCGGCGTAGTTTATTCTACAG
>CANHGC010000140.1 GCA_947460045.1 Bacteroidota bacterium
CGCGATTGAAAAACATCCGTTTTTACCCACTTGGTCTGATGTTGAGAGAACAACGGCAGTTGCGCAAAATGGAAACACAGAAGCATAACACTCAAGCGAAAACTGTGTAAACCGCGTTCAAACACCATGACAATGGAGCGAATATAACAATTTAATGAAAGTTTCTTTGACTCCATAATAATGACCCTATCATTGGTTATTCCATTCAATTTCATTATATTTGCACCCCGTTTTGAAGAAATCGGGATTAAAAAAATACACAATAAAGACATGGCAACCAAAATTAGATTGCAAAGACACGGCAGAAAGAAACGAGCTTTCTTTCACATTGTGGTAGCGGATTCGCGTTCACCAAGGGATGGTAAATTCATCGAGAAACTCGGTAGTTACAACCCAATCACCAATCCAGCTACAATCGTATTGAACGTAGACCGCGCAGCCCAATGGCTGATCGATGGAGCTCAACCCACAGACACTGTAGCCGCTATTTTGAGCTACAAAGGCGCTTCAATGAAGAAGCACTTGCAAGTGGGTGTAAACAAAGGTGCTATCACCCAAGAAGAAGCAGATAAGCGCTTCGCCACTTGGTTGGAAGAAAAAGCAGCCCGCGTTGAAGCCAAGAAATCAAACTTGTCTTCTGCAGCACAAAAAGTAAAAGCAGAAGGTTTGGCGCAAGAAGTAAAACGCAGAGAAGCTGTTGAAGCGAAAATCGCTGCGAAAATTGCTGAAGCTGAAGCCCTAGCAAACCCCGTAGTAGAAGCCGAAGAAGTTGCCGCTGAAGAAGCACCTGCAACTGAAGAAGGTTCTACCGAAGAAGCCGCAACTGAAGTAGCCGCTACAGAAGAAGCTGCAACTGAAGAAGCACCGGCCGCTGAATAATCCAACCACAGTAACCATGAGCGTATTGCCACCGCCCCTTACCTTGGTGGGGAAAATACACAGTAAACATGGCTACGACGGTAGATTGTCCATCGAATGCTTCGCAACCTCTAACAAAATCATTTCCAAAGGGAACTACCTATTCGTCATCATTGACGGCAAAGGGGTTCCCTTTTGTATTACAGACGTTAACAAAACCAAAGAGCTCATCAAACTCAAAGGCATCGATACAGAAGAGAAAGCCAAAAATCTCATCGGCCTGCAGTTTGGTGTCCCCAGCTCCGCAAAAATGTCTGTCATCCCGCAAGACAATGCCCTTGTAGGATTTACCATCACCGATGAAACATCGAATTTCACAGGCGTCATCTCCGCTGTGGAAGAACTACCCCAAGGCATCATGTTCTCCGTGGATCACCCCGAAACAAAGGATACTGTGCTAATCCCTTTGGTTGAATCGTGGATCACCCGCATCGAAGAGAAACAAAAACACATCTACATGCAGTTGCCCGAAGGACTGGTGCAACTCAACGAAACACCGCGCGTTTAATCGCTCGGCCCAAATCGCTTCGAGATAGGCGAAATCACCCATCAATCTTCCTCACCCGTTAATCTTCTTCACCCAACAAATCCGGACGGATTTGCAAAGTTCTGGCCAAAGCCTGCTCGTGTTTCCACTGTGCGATTTTGGGATGATTCCCCGTGGTGAGCACATCAGGTACACGCAAATCTTTGAATACTTCCGGACGGGTATACAACGGCGGCGCCAACAAATCGTCCTGAAACGAATCGCTCAAAGCGCTTTCTTCATCACCCAAAACCCCTGGCAACAATCGAATCACAGAATCAACCACCGCAGCGGCAGCAATCTCTCCCCCACTCAACACGAAATCACCCAGCGAAATCTCCATGGTAACGTACAAATCCCGCACCCTGTGATCGATCCCCTTATAGTGTCCACAAATCAACATCAAGTTCTCTCCCAAGCTCAATTGATTGGCCAAACCTTGCTTCAAAGGCCTGCCATCGGGCGTGAGATAAATGACCTGATCATACTTTCTTTCTGATTTCAACTTTTCGATAACAACACTCAAAGGCTCTGGCATCAATACCATGCCCGCCCCGCCACCAAAGGGTGTGTCATCGATCTGCTTGTATTTCCCGATGCCATAATCATGCAAATTGTGAATGTGTATCTCCGCCAATCCCTTGTCGCACCCACGCTTCGGAATGCTATAACCCAACAAGCCTTCTAACAAACCCGGAACCGCCGAAATAATATCAAATCGCATGGCGCAAAGATACCCGATGTTGATATTTATCCGTTTAATTGAAGAGCCAAATTTGGAAAGCCACCTCACTGCACCGAATTTTGAAGGATATGTTGAATTTACGCAGACCCCTGGTCGTATTTGATTTGGAAACCACCGGTGTGAATGTCACCCATGACCGCATCGTGGAAATTTGCTTGCTGAAAGTATTTCCAGACTTTCGGGAAGAAATCAGAACCTATCGCGTAAATCCTGGCATCCCCATCCCCGCTGGCGCCACCGCAGTGCATGGCATTTCCAATGCCGACGTTGCCGACAAGCCCTCATTCAAAGAACTTTCAGCAGAACTCAACCTATATCTGAGAGATTGTGATTTTGGCGGATTCAACTCCAATAAATTCGACTTCCCCATGCTTGTGGAAGAATTTTTCCGCGCAGGCATTGAGTTCGATATCCAAAAATGCAAATTCATCGATGCACAGCGCATCTATCACATGAAAGAACCGCGCACTTTGAGCGCAGCCTATAAATTTTATTGTAGTAGAGAGTTGGAAAATGCGCACAGCGCCGAGGCAGACACCGTAGCAACCTGGGAAATCATTCGCGCCCAACTCAACAAATACACGGACTTACCGGAAGACATTGAAGGCCTGCACAAACTCACAGGTCAAGACCTTTTGGCAGATTTGGCCGGAAGATTGGTCTTCAGTGAAAAAGGTGATATTTTGTTCAATTTTGGCAAACACAAAGGCAAATTGGTGAAAGACATCCTTCTCAACGAACCCGGTTATTACAACTGGATGATGGAAGGTGACTTCCCCCAACAAACGAAAAATGTGCTTACCCGCCTTCGACTGAGCCTCAAATCCAATTGATGATCAACTTAGACGACATTGAAATCATCGATGACGATGAGCCCATAGCAGATCCCCGAAAACGAGGACCGCACATTGGCAAAATCCAAATCATCGACCAAACCAACGATTGGGTCGCCATCAACAAGCCCCCGTTTGTGCCTTCTTTGCCTGAGCGCGGTAAGTTTACTGCCATCTCAGTACAAGAATGGGCCAAAAGTCAATGGCCCGATGCCATCCTTTGTCACCGCATCGACCGAGAAACCTCCGGCGTGTTGCTCATCGCCAAAAACCCAGAATCATACAGGCACTTTTCGATGCAATTCGAACACCGAAAAGTGCATAAAATATATCATGCCTTGGTGAACGGACAATTGCATTTCAATGATTTATGGGTGGATTTACCCATTTTGGCTGAGCAATTGGGCAAAATCAAAATCGACAGAAAAAACGGCAAACCCGCACAAACTCGATTCAAAACCTTGCAGTTATTCAAACATTTCACATTGATGGAATGTGAACCCAAAACGGGCCGATTGCACCAAATTCGCGTCCACCTGCAATCCCAAAATGCTTGCATTGCCGCAGATACACTCTACGGTAGCGACATCCCCATGCTATCTTGGGTGAAGCGCAAACTCCACGGCACAGACTCCCCTTTGATTCAGCGATTCGCACTACATGCCAAGCAATTACAAATCCAAGCCCCCGATGGCACCGATTTGGTATTGGAAGCGCCCTATCCCAAAGACATGGAGGTTATGTTGAAGCTGATTAACAAATACAACCATTGATCGTTCTGCTATGAGCAACCCATTTAAACACCAAAAACCGGTGGCCACCCCCATGGTTGTGCCACAGCCATCGGAGTTGAGAAAATTGGTTTTCAAACAAGGAAAGGTCATGAGGGCTACGCTGAAAAAACTCAAGCAAAGGCCACCCAAAGATCTCGATGAACAATTCGAAAAGTTACACAACCAAGCTTTCAAAAAAATCGACTGCTTAAACTGTGGCAACTGCTGCAAAACCACCTCACCGATGTTGTTCGAAAAAGACATCGAACGGCTGTCGCAACGCCTCAAGATGAAGCCGGGTGATTTCACCGCACAATACCTCATCTTGGATACAGATCAATTGTTTTGCTTCAAAAGCGCACCTTGTCCGTTCCTAAACAGCGATAATTCGTGTGATGTTTACGACGATCGCCCAAGAGCGTGCCGAGAATTCCCCCATACCAACCAAAGGAAAATGCATACTCAGCTGGCTTTGGCTCATCACAACATCGAAATCTGTCCGGCCGTTTACGCCATCGTGGAACAGCTCAACACATTGGTTTAGGCCCTCCTGCCAAAAAATCGGATTCAGCCGGTAGCGTTCCTCTTTGATAGCAAGTAAATCAGAGATTTTCAAACAAATCCTTGACCCCTATGGGTTATATTTGCATTTCTTTTTACAAGCTTCATGCAACACATTCGCAATTTCTGTATCATCGCCCACATCGACCACGGCAAAAGCACACTCGCCGACCGGTTGTTAGAATACACCAACACAGTGAGTAAGAGAGACTTACAAGCTCAGGTGTTAGACGACATGGACATTGAGCGAGAGCGAGGCATTACCATCAAGAGTCACGCCATTCAAATGAATTACGAATTGGATGGTGAAAAATACATTTTGAACTTGATCGACACCCCCGGTCACGTAGATTTTAGCTACGAAGTGAGCAGAAGTATCGCAGCCTGTGAAGGCGCATTGCTCATCGTGGATGCATCGCAAGGGATCGAAGCCCAAACCATCTCCAACCTTTTTATGGCATTGGAACACAACTTGGAAATCATCCCGGTTTTGAATAAAATTGACCTTCCTGGGGCGATGCCGGAGGAAGTAAAAGACGAAATTGTTGATCTCATTGGTTGCGATCGCGACAGCATATTGGTTGCCAGCGGAAAAACAGGGCAAGGAGTTCACGATATTCTGCGTGCCATTGTGGCGAGAGTTCCGGCACCAAAGGGAGATATCAATGCGCCGCTGAAAGCGCTGATTTTTGATTCGGTGTTCAACTCATTCAGGGGCATCATCGCCTACTATCGCGTGATCGATGGCAAGTTAAAAAAAGGTCAGCACG